>CAMNMO010000210.1 GCA_946544695.1 uncultured Ruminococcus sp.
TTATATCTTGTTATACCGGTGTATACAATTGTGTGTTAAAGGGATAACCATAATAAATAATACCGGGCTGCCGCAAAACGGCAGCTCATTTCTGAAAGGACTGATCTCATGTCAAGACTGGCAATAGCCACAAGTGACGGCTTTGCTGTCAACGAACATTTCGGTCATGCGAAATTTTTCCGTATATACGATATCGCAGCCGACGGATACAGCTTTGTTGACGTCCGAGATGCGGTGGCAGCCTGTCAGCATGCGCTGGGGCATGACACCACCCGCTTCGATAAGATAATAGAGATTCTCTCGGACTGTGATGCAGTGCTGGTCGAGCGGATAGGGGAGGGTGCGGCAGCATACCTCATAGGCAAGGGCGTGCGTGTGTTCGAGGTCAGCGGAAGTATTGATGCTGTGCTGACAAAGTTCATAGCCGACAGACTTATCTGAATAATATACCCAAAGCAGCGGAAAGCGCACATTTTGCCGACCGCTGCTTGATCTATCTGCGCATAAAAACGATATGCCGCAGTATTCCGTGCCTTGCGGAAACTGCGGCATAAGATATGTCTGTATCAGAACTGATAGGGCGTTTTCTGGTAAACGAAATAGTTCAGCCAGTTTGAGAACAGCAGGCTTGATGCTGCTATCCATCTGCTTACAGGTTCTTTGTCGGGGTCGTCATCGGGAAAATAGTTTTCGGGTACCTCGGGCGCAAGTCCTGCATCGGTATCACGGATATATTCCTCAGCCAGACGGTACAGGTCGTATTCGGGGTGACCGTTTACGAATATGTTGCTGCCGCCGTCCGAGATAATGTAAGGACCCGTCTTTTCGGAATCAGCCAGTATGGTGAGTCCACTCTGTTTTTCGATATCCTCACGGACAAGTCCAGTGTACCTTGAATGGGGCGCAAAGAACTGCTTGTCGATACCACGCAGCAGTTCATCAGCCGTATCGGTGATGGTGTGTTCGTATATTCCCGAAAGCTTTTTATCGTAGTCGGTCTTGTTGACGCCGTAATGGTAATATAGCCCTGCCTGCGCAGCCCAGCACAGATACAGCGTTGAGGTAACGTGCAGCCTTGCCCATTCGAGGATGGCGGTCAGTTCGCCCCAGTAATCCACATCTTCAAATCCCAGCTTTTCAACAGGTGCACCTGTGATTATCAGTCCGTCATAATACCTGTTTTCTATCTGATAAAAGGGCACGTAGTTTTTCAGCAGATATGATGCAGGCGTGTTCTTGTACCTGTGCGACACCAGCCTGATAAAATCAACTTCTATCTGCAAAGGCGAATTTGAGAGAAGTCTCAGCAGCTGCTGTTCGGTGTTCTCCTTGTCGGGCATAAGGTTGAGTATGGCTATCTTCAGTTCTCTTATGTCCTGATGAACAGCCCTTTCCTCGGTCATTGCAAAAATATTTTCCTTTTTCAGCTTTTCGATAACAGGCAGTGTATCTTTCAGTCTCAGCGGCATATCATATTCCTCCTTACTTGATATTTATGTGTTGAGATACGGTCATATATAGTACATCAGGTATTCTTTCTCCTGAATGCCCTTGCATTCTCTGATAAGGTCCGCAAGGGTCATCTGTTCGGAAGTCCTGCGCATGTAGCCGTTGAATTTTTCCCACAGACAGTTATTTACCGATGCCCTGAAATGACTGCTGTCATCGCCGTTTTCCTCGTAGGTGTCAGCGAGTATGGTGTTGTCAAGGGCATTGAGTATCTCGGAAATATATATCTTTTCAGCGGGTCTTGAAAGCTTGTAGCCGCCCCGCTGACCTTTGTGACCTTTTACAAAGCCGCCCTGACGCAGGCCGACTATTATCTGTTCAAGATATTTCTGCGACATTCCCTGTCTTGCAGCAACATCAGCAGATGACACGGTACGGTCGTTTTCAGAATGTATGGCTATGTCTGCAAGGGCAACTATGCCGAATTCGACCCTTGTTGATATCTTCATTTTTACCGCTCCTTCCTTTAAGACCGCAGTTTGTGCGGCAAGGTACATAAGCTATGTCGGATATATTTTTCCGTCAGCGTACCGCCGAAAAACGCTTTTAAAACGTAACACGGCAGGGTATCGGGAAAATATAATATAATTCAGATATGCTTAGTATGAATTATATAAAGTATACCACAAAAACGCCGAAAAGTCAATGGTTTCAGCGCTTTTTATTATTTCATACAACTTGTATCTAAAAAAGACAGTGGGCTTTGTGTAATATTCTACTTAATCCTGATATGATTAGTAGGATATGCAGGTGAAATAAGCCTGAAAAAGCCTTTCCCCGTTACACAGGAAAAGGCTTTCAGATCTTATCGATATCATCTGTTGTTGACAGTTTCGGGGTAAAGGTCGTGGTGGGTGAGTCTGTCCCAGGCAACCTGTTCCCACTTTGTATCGGGTCTGCCGTAGTTGCAGTACGGGTCGATGGAAATTCCGCCCCTGGGCAGGAATTTGCCCCAGACCTCGATATATCGTGGCTCCATGAGTTTTATCAGGTCGTTCATGATGATGTTTACGCAGTCCTCATGGAAATCTCCGTGGTTACGGAAGCTGAACAGATAGAGCTTCAGGGATTTGCTCTCCACCATCTTGATATCGGGCACGTAGGAAATATAGATTGTCGCAAAATCAGGCTGACCTGTTATGGGGCACAGCGAAGTGAATTCGGGGCAGTTGAATTTTACAAAGTAATCCCTGTCAGGGTGCTTGTTCGGGAAAGTTTCCAGCACTTCGGGCGAATAGTCCTTGCTGTACTTTGTGCCTGCCTGACCCAGAAGTGTTATGCTGCCTTTTTCGTTGTTGTTTCTGCCTGTCATATTCATTCTCCCTTCATCAGCGGGTCGATAAGCCCGCTTGCTTCAAATGCCGCTATCCTGTCTCTGCAAGTTGCGCATACTCCGCAGGGCTTGTCGCCGCCCTCGTAGCAGCTCCATGTCAACTCAAACGGCACACCCAGCTCCACGCCTTTTTTTACCACATCAGCCTTAGTCAGCGAAACAAAGGGTGCTTCTATCTTCAGCTGTTCGCCGCTGCCTATGAACACAGCTTCGTTCATGGCGTTGTTGAAGCCTTCCGAACAGTCGGGATATGCGTTGCCCGCAGCATCATCGCTGTGTGCGCCGTAATATATCACCCCGCACCCGCAGGACAAAGCAATGCTTGCCGCCGATGCCAGGAACAGTCCGTTGCGGAACGGCACGTAGGTCGAAACAGGCTTGCCGCTGCTGCCGCCAAGCTGCTCGGCGTAGCTTTCCTTAGGTATCTCCTCGTCAGAACTTTTCAGCAGTGTGCAGTCAGAGCCTTCAAATATCTTTGCCAGATCCAGCGTGCGCTGCTCCACCCCGTAGTAAGCGGCTATCCTTTCGGAAGCCTTTATCTCCTTGTCGTGCTTCTGCCCGTAGTATACCGACAGCGCAACAACATTTTCAGCGCCGTACTTGTGCACAGCCATACCGAGACATGTGCTGCTGTCCAGTCCGCCGCTGAATAATACCAATGCTTTCATACTTATCCTCCACAGTCTGTCAAAGCAGGTCCTTGAGCTCCTGACGCTCCTTGAACTGCCCCAGATATGTTCTTGTTTCCGTCCTTGATGACGGGTTGCGTATGCCCCTTGCAGTCATGCAGCTGTGTGAACCCATTATCCTCACACCCACATCAGGCGTGCCTGCCGCTTCCGATATTATCTCAGCGATGTCACGCCCCAGTCTTTCCTGAAGCTGCAAACGTTTTGCCGCCATGTCGCATATCCTTGCTATCTTGCTGAGTCCCAGCACCCTGCCGTGCGGTATGTAGCCCACGCTTACCGTCATGTCATACATCAGTGCCATGTGGTGTTCGCAGTAGCTGAACACGGTTATGTCTTTCATGACCACTGCTTCGTCAGCCCCACGTTCTTCTGCGGTGAATGTTTTTGAGAACATCTCGGCTATCTCGTGGTTCGTGTAAGCAGTGCCTTCAAGCACTTCCTCCAGCATGCCCGCCACTCTTGCAGGTGTCTCTTTGAGACCCTCTCTTTCGGGGTCCTCGCCTATGGCTTCCAGCAGACCTCTGATATGAAATTCGATCTTTTCTCTGTCCATCAGTCAGACTCCTTTCTTCTGCGGATCCCAGATAAACTTGTGCAGCTGCAATTGCAGCCTTACGTTTCCCAGCTTCTTTTCTTTCATGAACTCCACCATGTCAGCAGGTTCGATACAGCCGAACACGGGGCTGAGATATATGCCGCACTGCGGCTTTGTCTCGGTGATGACTTCATAAGCCCTTTGCAGATCCTCAGCCGAACCGCACACGAATTTCAGCGTGTCATCGGTTTTCAGCAGCGGTATATTTTCTATGAGCATTTTCTTTTCCATGCCGCTTGAAGGCAGCTTGTAATCCATCGTGAAAACAGGTCTGTGTTCACCTGTGAAGGGTGCAAGCGCCACCGAACCGTTAGTCTCTATCTCGACCCTCAGTCCCAGCTTTACAAGTGCTGTGATAAGCTCGCTTATGCCTTCCTGCAAAAGCGGTTCGCCGCCTGTAAGGGTGACGTTCCCGACACCCTGCGCCATCGCATCTTCCGCAATGCCCAGCAGGTCGTCGGCGGTGACTTTTTTGTGCGGTGCATCGGGCTCGTTAGCCCACATCGTGTCGCACCAGGCGCATCTCAGGTCACAGCCTGTGAACCTGATGAACAGCGCCAGTTCACCCGCATGCTGACCCTCGCCGTTTATGCTGATGAAGCTTTCAGCCAGTCTGAAAGTTCGGCTCATCTTTCCACCTCGTATTCCGCACAGTTGTCCTGCGTCTCATATACCCTCACGACAGACACAGGCAGTCCGTCTGCCGCAAGCTTGTCAAAAAATGCTTTGGCAAAGTTTTCTGCTGTGGGGCGGTAGGGTACGGGCGTCAGGCTGAAATTC
Organism: uncultured Ruminococcus sp.; assembly: GCA_946544695.1. Taxonomy (GTDB): domain Bacteria; phylum Bacillota; class Clostridia; order Oscillospirales; family Ruminococcaceae; genus Hominimerdicola. The sequence continues at coordinate 4,910 of CAMNMO010000210.1, forward strand.
TCGCTTTCCAGTGCCTTTACAGTTTCAGGTCTCAGCGAACCTTCCTCGAAGATAAGCGTGTGGTCAAAGCTGTCAGCAAGTGCCCTTACAGCCTTCTTTATGCATGAAAAATCCATGAGCATGCCTCTCTCCTGACCCTCGCTTTGCAATTCTTCACCCGAGAACTCAGCTTCTATCTTCCAGCAGTGACCGTGGATATTGGCACATTTTCCGTCATAGCCCGCAAGAAAATGTGCGCTGTCAAAGGCTGCCGATGTTTTTAATCTGTACATTGTATCCCTCCGATAGATAATGGTTGGTGATATCGTTCGTCAGTGCGTTCTCAAAGGGAGAGCCATAAAATAAAAAAAGCGTCTGTTATAAAAACAGGCGCATCAAGACACAGCAAGCCCAAAGACTTTGCTGATATTTCAATGACTGCCCTGGTTTTGTTTAATGACAGGATGGCGCAAACGAACTGTCAATTTAATATTATAACACTTGTCTGCATAAAAGTCAATATATTCACGCTGATTTTTTTTGAGACTAATGCGAAATATGGGCATTCTGAAATATGGTTATCCCTTTAAAACACCACTAAGGATAGAAGTATAACAAGTAAAAT
>CAMNMO010000211.1 GCA_946544695.1 uncultured Ruminococcus sp.
CGAGACACGGCAGCAGGCTGGCTTATGCCATTGCCGATTTACCGAGAGGACCCTTTGAGTACAAGGGCTACATCATCGACAACGGCGTTGACTATCCGGGCGGCAACGATCACGGTTCGGTGGCATGCATAAAGGGGCAGTGGTATGTGTTCTACCACCGCATGACCAACAACACCATAATGTCAAGGCGGGCGTGTGTCGAGAGGATAGAGATACTGGAGGACGGCACCATACCGCCCGTTGAGATGACCTCGCTGGGCTTTGAGGAGTCGCTTGACCCATACAAGATCACCCCTGCGGAGATAGCCTGCGTGCTGAAAGGCGGCTGCTACATCACCGAGAAGGACATTTTCACGAGGGTGGTCACAAACATAAAGGACGGCAGTGTCATCGGCTACAAGTATTTTGATTTCGGTGATGACTTCACGGGGGACAGCCTGACGCTGGCGGTGAAGGTGCAGGGCACGGGCAGTGATTGCAGGGTGAAGGTACTGCTTGACAGCGAAAACGGCGAGGAGATAGGCGAACTGACTGTCGGCAGGGCAGGCGGCGAATACAGGTGCAAGGTGAAGAACGTAACAGGGCGGCATGCGCTGTATTTCAAGCCGTATCACGGTGTTGAGGGCTGGATGAGGCAGGGCTTTGACGAGAAGGTGCTTTTTGAAGCGGAAAGCTTTGTTTTCATGAAATAACAAGGGATATACGGATATGTGTTAAAAGGAGTATTTGATATGGATATAAGGAAAATAACTGCGCTTTGCGCAGCATTGGTGATGACTGCGGCAGCTGCGGGCTGCGGTGCGGGCAGTGACAGCAGCGGTGAGGGTAACACTGCTGCCGATGAAAGCTTTGAAGCTACCGAGAACATCGAGGTAGAGGTGACAGACAAGGTGGAAGCCATACCCGAGGGTGCCGAAAGCACGCTGGTATATCTGGGTGTATCCGACCTGAACCCGTCGAGGGCGAACCCCGAGAAGTCCACCGAACTTACCATGTTCGAGGAGAAGGGCGGCAAGATAGAGTGGCAGCAGACCTCATATTTCGAGAGGTTCGACAAGCTGGCGACCGCTTTGCTTTCCAAGCAGGATATCCCCGACATGACCAACTACGAGTGGCTGAGTTTCCCTGCGCACGTCTGCCAGGACATGCACCAGCCTGTTGACCCGATAGTAGATTTTACCGACCCGCTGTGGGCAGATGTAGCAGAAGATGCAGAACAGTATTCTCTCAACGGCAAGCATTTCGTGGCGCCGCTGAGGTACGAGGCATCTTCCATGATGTGCTACAACCATGAACACATCGAGAACGAGGGACTTGACGACCCTTACGAGATGTATCTCGAAGGTGAATGGAACTGGGACAGCTGGCAGCAGGTGATGAAGGACTATGTTGACGGCGGCGAGGACAGATACGGCATCAACGGATTTTTCAGGCAGCACATAACTCAGCAGACAGGCAAGACGCTGGTCAACTATGACAAGGAGAAGAACGAGTTCTCATCGAACCTGAACGACCCCGACATTGAAGCTGCCCAGAAGATGCTTTACGACCTTCAGAAAAGCGGCATCATCTTAAACGGCTGGATAGGCAGTGCGAGAGATGCGTTCAATCAGGGCTGTCTGTTCTATGCGATGGGTGACTGGGGCTATTCGGGAAACAATTCTCCCACAGCAGATGATGACTGGCGCATTGTGCCCATGCCTGAGTACACCAAAAATCCGCAGAAGATAACCACATCTGACATGAAGGCATTCATGTGGGTGAGGGGCAGCGAGAAGAACGAAGCCATGAAGTGCTGGCTGGACTGCTGCCGTGTCACCTACACCGACCCTGAATATCAGGAGACCAACAAGCTGAAATTCATGGAGAACAACCCCAACTGGACTGATGAGATGTACCAGGTCAAGCTGGACGCTGTCAGCGATGACAGGTACATGATATACGATTACTGCTTCGGTCTGTCGGCTGCAACGGGCGACCCGAACGCCTTTGACGGCAACAGCTGCCTGACCGACGTGCTGTACAACCACGCCTCCGAGGAGGACGAGGAGGGCGGTCAGAGTACCTGGGCGCAGGTCAGGGAAAAGTATTCTGCCACCATTGATTCCGAGATCAAGGAAGTCAATCAGAAGGTCAAGGAAGTTCAGTAGTTTTGTCAGTACGGCGATAGTCTGCGGGTGGGCGGGCGGGGAAGCTGTCTGCGGGAAAGCACAGCGGCTTTCTCTAGCAGGTGCGGCAGTCCCGTGACCGCCCGCAGTATGTGTGTGGGAGGATATATATATGGATATGAAGAAGATACTGGCAGCAGTCTGTGCAGGCGTGATGTTCACGGCTGTGCTGGGCAGCTGCGGCAAGCAAGCCGATGATGACAGCAAGGCTTCGGAAGAAGCAGCCGATACACCGACCGCCTCAGTGCACCCCACAGGCGAGATGCGTGGGCTTTCGGCTAGGGAGTATGCAGACGAGATGGGCATAGGCGAAAATCTCGGCAACACCTTTGAAGCTTACTGGTCAAGCACCTCAAACGAGACCACAGGCGCATCGACCATCGGTGCTGATACCCCGCAGGATTATGAAAAATGCTGGGGTTCGGTGGAGATAACCGATGAATGCATAGACGGCATGAAGGCGGCTGGATTTTCCACCGTCAGGATACCTGTTTACTGGGGCAACATGATGGCTGATGACGGCAGCTACACCATAAACTCCGATTATATCGACCGTGTGGCTGAGGTGACTGACAGAGTCCTGGAGGACGGCATGTATGCTGTTATAAATATCCATCACTTTGATGAGTACATCATAAAGCACAAGTCCAAAGAGGAAGCCCTTGAGATAACAGGCAAGGTATGGCAGCAGATAGCCGAGTATTTCAAGGATTATCCCGACTACCTGGTGTTTGAGGGCTTCAATGAGAATCTGGGCAGTCATCAGATGGAGTTCGACGGACAGGGCAAGGAGACAGGCGATGCTGTTACTCCCTCAGAGGACGAGACTTATGCTTACGTAAACGAGATGAACCAGAAATTCGTGGATACCGTCAGGGCAACGGGCGGCAACAATTCCGAACGTGTGCTGATAGCTTCGGGCTACTGGACAAACATCGACAACACCACGAACGAAAAGTTCGTTATGCCCGCAGATACCGCAGAGGACAAGCTGATGGTGTCGGTGCACTACATTGACAACGCCATGTACTGGACACGCAATGTGGGCGGCAAAAAGTGGAAGGAGTATACCGAATCACAGTGTGAACTGCTCAAGACCGCTTTCATCGACAAGGGCATACCTGTTTTTCTGGGTGAACAGACTTCTGTCTACGAAAGTGACAAGATAGTCCGTGGTGCCGAGATCACCGACAGTTCCGAACTTATGAAGTATGAGATGCAGACAGCACTTGACTACGGTTTTGTGCCTGTGCTCTGGGACGTCAATGACAACTTCTATTCACGCACCGAATGCAGGATAAAGTCTGAAAGTGATGCTGCGGTCATCAAAGAACTGGCTGCTGCTGACAAGTCTGATATATCGGCTGCGGTGTGATGCGTTTTTGGCATCTTTCCAAAAAATCACTGCGGGCACTTGCTTTTTTGCGGGAACGGTGATATAATAATATTCGGCGACCCCGCTGACACCACATATATCATTTGGTGTGAAAAGGGCTGACGTTTATCAAGTAAGGAATGATCTGATAATGAAATACATCACGGACCTGTTTTCCAACGTGTTTGTCATCACGGCGCTGGCATCGTGGGCGGAAGCACAGGTGCTAAAAACCATAATACACGCCATTGTCAACCGCAAGGTCGATATGACCAGACTTTTCGGTGACGGCGGAATGCCCAGCGGTCATTCTGCGACTGTTACCTCGCTGGCTGCAAGCATCGGTCTTGTCAGGGGACTTGATTCGGTCGAATTTGCCATTGCGGGAATAGTGGCGGTAGTGGTATGCCATGACGCTATGGGTGTCAGGCTGGAGACGGGCAAGCAGTCTACCGTGCTTAACGAGATAGTCAAGACGATGGAACTGTTCACCTCAGAGAAGCTGCCCGAAGTCAAGCTGAAAGAGTTTGTGGGTCACACACCGATGCAGGTCACGGCTGGTGTCATTCTGGGCATAGTCAATGCTATACTGGTGTATAATCTGCACATACTTTAAGTGACAGCAGGAACATAAAAACACAAGCCTTTCACAGTCTGCAATGGCAGTGTGGAAGGCTTTTTTGCGTGGCGTGTCAGCCGCCTGTCTCCCTTTCTGACGGCGCATAGCCCGACATGTATTCCATCACGCCTGTCATCACAGTGAATGCCACCTGACTGCGGTATTCGGCGGTTTCAAGCAGGGCGGCTTCTTCGGGGTTTGAAAGAAAACCGCATTCTATCATCACGGCGGGGGTGTCGGTCTTGTCAAGCAGGAAAAGTTCGTCGTCCACAGGCTTTGTCTCACGTTGGTTCTCGGGCTGTATAAGTGAAACGAACTGCTTTTGCAGCGCACCTGCCAGCCTTTCGCCGCCGCTGTTTCGCCTTGAATAGAACATCTGCGCACCGCTGTATCTGCTGTCGGTGAACTGGTTCTGGTGTATCGAAAGCGCAATGCCGCCGCATTTGTCGAATATGGCAAGGCGGTTCTTCATGTCGGACTGCTTCTGCGCTGCAAGCCCTGTCACACCTTTGTCGTAGATGGAACGGTCGTCCTCACGGGTCATTGTCACCTCGAACCCCATTATGTTCAGCAGTTCACGTTCTGTCAGCGCAATGTCAAGATTTATGCCCTTTTCGGCTGTGCCGTTTACCGATACGCAGCCGCCGTCCATGCCGCCGTGCCCAGCATCAAGGGCGACCTGCGGCATCTCGGTGACGGGTGCCGAAGCTGCTTCTGCTATGCGTGCCTGCGCCTTCCTGCCAACAGCATCGCCCGCCCATACAAATGCGCTGAGAACTGCGAATACGCCGCAGCAGGCGAGTATCTTTTTTATCTTCAAAGCTTCCATGTCAATACCTCCGTCAGTTAACTTTGTATATTGATATGCGCTTGTCCGCTGATATATGCAAAAAAAGAACACAGCGCATAAGCACTGTGTCCCTTGATAACGTTATGCCTGTTCGCAGCTGTATGAAGTCAGCTTGTAGCCTGCCTCATCTATGACCTTTGCGATGTCAGCCTCCGCAATGGCATCAGCAGCTGTTATGACCGTGCTGTTCGTGTTGTGGTCGCTGGTCACGCTTTCCACCTTGAATGCCTTGCTGATATCTTCATTTACATGTGCTTCACAGTGAGGGCACATCATTCCCTCAACGCCCAGTGTTATCTTTACCATGTTTTTCCTCCTCCTATGCAGCCCTTGCATACGTATGGCTGCACTTTTGCCTGTGACTTTCTGACGTGCTGCACCGCAGCGAATGCCTGTCTGCAAATATGAGAACGGCAGTTTCTGCGGCTGACGTGAAAAATGCTTTAATATATTTATATTATTCTATTTTTCTCTTTTTGTCAAGGGCTGTATAT
>CAMNMO010000212.1 GCA_946544695.1 uncultured Ruminococcus sp.
ACGGCGGGGGGAATACACAAAATACAGCTTTGTTTTGTCAAAATTGATTTCCGTGTGGGTCGCCCCACGTAAAGAGACAGCCATTTTATAAAAAGTTGATATTTATATTATAATATGGTATTATATTATTGGCGCTGTTTCAACAGGACTTTGCTGTGACACAGGCTATCAACACTAAAAGGAAGTGACCTTATGTATAAAATACTGGTGGCAGACGATGAAAAGGACGTTGTAAGTCTGCTGAAGGATTATCTTGAACTCAAAGGGTACTGCGTATTCACCGCTTATAACGGCGCTGAGGCTGTCGAACAGACTTCAAACCGACCCGACCTGATACTTCTCGATGTTAACATGCCCGAAGCCGACGGCTTTGAGGTGTGCAGAAAAGTCAGGGACCATGTCAGCTGCCCCATACTTTTCCTGACCGCAAGGATAGAGGACGAGGACAAGATACAGGGATTTGCTGCGGGCGGTGATGACTACATACTCAAACCGTTCTCGCTTGATGAACTGGGTGCAAGGATAGCAGCACATATTCGCCGTGACCACCGCAATACTGCTGCATCAAATGTGAAGTTCTTCGGTGATACGGTTATAAACTATACCGAAAAAACAGTATCCTGCAAGGACGATACCCTTGACCTCACCAAAAAGGAATACGCAATAATCGAACTGCTTACCCTCAACGCAGGTCAGGTATTCGACAAGGAAAGGATATATGAGAAGATATGGGGCTATGACGCTGACGGCGACAGTTCCGTGATAGCGGAACATATCCGCAGGCTGCGTGCAAAGCTGGGAAAATTCGGTGAGGACAGCCATCTGGGCACTGTCTGGGGAATGGGGTACAAATGGATAAAGTAAAAAGTCTGCGTTTTGCATTGATAAAGTACCTGATACCCTGCCTGATACTCTGCGTGATAGGCTGTGCCCTGATAGAATGGCTGTCCATATATCTTCAGGACTGGTACAGGGCGGAAAACGAGCGCTTTTATCGATACGATGAAGTAACATTGCTGATAATGGAGTCAAATGATAAGCCTGATGACCTGTGGCTGTACTACATATTCCGCTATGCAAGGCTGGCGCTGATACCTCTGTGGACAGGGTGCTGCCTGTGCGGCGCAGTCATGTTCTTTTACCGCAGGGAGATCAAAAAGCCTGTTGACACCCTGACAAAGGCGGCTGAACGTATACTGGACGATGACCTGGATTTCACGGTGGAGTGTGACCTTGGCAACGAGCTTGGGGCGCTTTGCGGTTCCTTCGAGGAAATGCGCAAAAATCTGTATGACAGCAACTATCAGCTGTGGAAATCCCTGGAGGAACGCAAACGGCTGAACTCGGCTTTTTCCCACGACCTGAGAACGCCCATAACCGTGCTGAAAGGCTACATGGAACTCATAGAACAGTTTGACGGCAAGATAAGTCAGGAAAAGCAGGCGGAGATCCTTTCAAAGATGTCGGGGCAGATAGACAGGCTTGGCAATTACACCGAAAAAATGAGCAGTCTGCATAAGCTGGAGGATATTATCCCCGAAGTGAACAGTATCGCTTTCGGAAAGATCTGTTCACAGCTTGAAGAAAACGGCAGACTTCTCTGCGGCGAGGACAGATTTACATTTGCAGCACACGGCGACAAGGATATGATGGTCTACACAGATATCGAGCTTGTCATGCAGGTGTTCCTGAATCTGGTGTCAAACGCCCTCAGGTACGCAAAAAACAACGTGGCGTGCACCGCAGAGATCAGCAATGACGAGATGGAGATAGTCGTTTCGGATGACGGCAGCGGATTTTCCAAAGAGGCGCTGCGCAAAGCATGGCAGCCCTTCTACCGTTCGGACAACAACAACGATAAGGAACATTTCGGGCTTGGGCTGTATATCTGCAAGCTGCTGTGCCGAAAGAACGGCGGAGATATAACCATAGAGAACAATGAAAAGGGCGGCGGAAAAGTCACTGCAAAAATTTCCGTAAAAAAATCTGAAAAAACAGATAAATAATTGATAATTGCATTTTATAATAATGACATGATAAGGAAAGCATCATGTCATTATTTTTTTGTTATCACTGAGGAGGAGACAACATGGACAACAGCATAATCATCAGGAAAATGAACAAATACTACGGAAGAAAGCAGGCGCTGTTCGATATCGACCTGACGATAGAACAGGGCATGTTCGGGCTGCTTGGCAGGAACGGTGCAGGCAAGACCACACTTATGAAGACCCTTGCCGCTCTCCACAAAAAGAAGGACGGCAAGATAACCGTCTGCGGGGTGCCCATAGAAAAGGAAAGGGAGATAAGGGCGATGATAGGCTATCTGCCGCAGGATTTCTCGATGTACCCAAACATGAGGACAGATGAGGCACTCGACTATCTCGGCGCACTTTCGGGCATTCCTAAAGATGTGCGGAAAAAGCGTGTTAACAGCCTGCTTAGAAAGGTCAATCTCCAGGAACACCGCCGCAAAAAAGTCAAGCAGCTTTCAGGCGGTATGAAAAGACGTCTGGGTATCGCACAGGCACTGCTACACGACCCCAAGGTACTCATAGTCGATGAACCCACCGCAGGCCTTGACCCCGAAGAAAGGATACGTTTCCGCAATCTTCTCTGCGAAGTTGCCGAAGACAGGATAGTCATTCTTTCCACCCACATCGTCGCTGATATTGAAGCCTCCTGCGAACAGGTAGCTATCATGGATTCGGGAAGGATACTCTGGCACGGCACTGTATCACAGCTGCTTGCAAATGCCAGGGGACACATCTACAGTGCGAACGTGGAAAAGAAGTTCATCGACCAGATAAAGCGGGAATATATAGTAACAGGTATTCTCACGCAGAATGAATACACAACTGTCAGGCTGGTATCAGAGGCTGAACCCGACCTGCCCAATACGGTGTTGACCGATCCCGACCTTGAAGACGCATATATGTACTGCCTTACGAAAGGCGGTGAGGAATAATGCTGTTTAATAAAGAATGCAAAAAGATACTGTTATCGCTGACTTTCTGGATATACTCCATACTGGTCGTCATCATGTTCGCAGAAAACTATTATTCAGAGGCAAAATACCCTATCAGCAAGCCTGCCAAAGGCGGCAGTGACTACGGTTTAATGGTTCGGGAAGATCCCGAACTTATCATGGAGGGCGCTTCGGCCTCACTGATGAGCGATTTTGCTTCAAACCGATATGTCTGCTACCCTTACGGCTTTTACAAAGCTGTCAGCCTTGATAAGGAGGACAGGGATAAGGTCGAAGAATATGTAACGGAGATAACCGCATGGGATCACGACGAGATCCTGAAGCAGATAGACTCCGCTGATGTATACTATATGGAACACGGCTTTTCAACGTTCCCGGGGTATGAATTTGAAAGCGTGAACATTGACAAAAACATGACTTATGAAAGATACAAGGAGATAATGGCGGATATAGATGATATCCTGGGGGGCGGTTCGGCTTACAAGGTCGACACGCTGGCTTCACGCTACTCTCTTGTTCCCATGACCTACGAAGACGCTGTCAAGGAATATGAAGACTCCATATCCGAGGACACTGTAACAGGTTCGCTGGCACGGCTCTTCTCTGACTACACCGGGATCGATCTAGCCTTTATACCCGTGTTTGCGGCAGCTGCACTGGTCGCTGCTGACAGAAGGCGCAAAATGACCGAGCTTGTTTATTCAAGAAACATTTCCTCGCTGAAACTCACATTCATAAGATACGGCGCCCTTGTGGCTATGATGTTCATACCCGTATTCCTGACGATGATAGCCGCTGCGATCCAGGCAGGCGAAGTTTACGGCGATGAACCCCTTAAAATGCACTATATGTTCACCACCACAACTTTCTGGCTGCTGCCCGAGCTTATGGTCGTTACCGCTGTAGGTATGTTTTTAACGGAGTTTTTCTCAGCGGGATTTGCGGTGGCTGCTCAGGGAGCATGGTCTTTCTTGAGTCTTATGTCATGCGGTGACAAGCTTAGCGGTAATATAACCAAGTTCTGCCTTATCTGCCGTCACAATACGCTCTATGACCGCAGCGCTTTCATGGAGACCTACAATGACTTTGTATTCAACCGCATTTTCTATATGGTGCTGGCACTGGTAATGGTGCTGGCAGCTGCTTATGTATATCATCTGAAAAGAGGAGGTAGATTCAATGGCATCAGGCTGTTTGGCAAAGGTAGTCTTTTCAGACGCAAAGCATAATTTCCTTATACATTATCTGGCGGCAATAGGCTTGCTGCTGGTATCGCCCGTAGTATTCGGATTTTCCGGACTTGACGAAAGGCTGGCTGCTATCCCGCTGGAGATAATATCACCGATATTGGGCATAATACTGATGACACCTGTATTCATGCCCGAACAGAATGAGAACATTTACGATGTGGTCAGGTCGAAAAAAACGAGCCACACACTGGTCTGCTTTATGCGCATACTGCTTTCGGCTTTCATCACTGCCCTGCTTGTGGGCGGGCTGTCGCTTTACATGCGGTGCAGCGATTCACAGGTAACAGCAAGGCTTTTCGCATCGGCGCTGATAAGCGCACTGGCACTTGGTGCGCTGGGTGTATTTTCCTCAGCTTTGGGGGACAGCGCACTCATCGGCTACATGGTCTCGGCATCATATCTGGTAATGGACATGTTTTTACACAGCAAACTGAAACGGTTCAACCTTTTCACTTTCTCAGACGGCGGCACGCAGATAAATCTGTGGCTGGCAGCAGCCGCAGCGATCCTCATCACCGCTGCACTGATACTGAGAAAATACCGAAGATAAATAAAACGACGCTCCATGATACATATATGAGGTGCTGATACAAAAGTTTTTCGCCATAGTATTTCTGTTGCAGGTTCAGAAGTACTGTGGCGTTTTCTGTTGACAACACAGCGATGTAGTGTTATAATTGTTACTATCATTGATCGGTATTTTTACAGGAGCTCGAAAATGAAAACAAAAAAGATCTTCAAGAATATCGTCAGAGTATTTCTGACCGTTTCAGCTATCCTGATCTTACTCTGGCTGCTCGTTTTTATGGGCAGCAAGATCAGGTACAAACGTGACAAAGCTTTCCTGGAGGAAAAAGGGTACTGCGAGCTTGTATCCGCAGGAGAATATTCAGTGAATGTGCTTTCATTCGGCAACGAAAACGGAAAACACCGTATCATAGCTATGGCAGGTCACGGTATTCCCGACAGCTGTATCACTATGCGGAAAATGACTGCTGCGCTCGAAACTAATAATCAGGTGATCTTCGTTGACCGTGCAGGGTACGGCGTCAGCGATGACACCACGCAGGATATGACAGTTGAAAATATCGTGGAGGGATATAGAACTGCACTGAAAAACGCAGGGATAAAAGCGCCTTATGTGCTTATGCCGCATTCCATCGGCGGTGTATATGCGACTTATTGGGAGAGCAGATACCCCGATGAAGTCGAAGCTGTTGCGATCATTGACGGCACGGAGCTGGAAGCAATACCTCCCGATGA
>CAMNMO010000213.1 GCA_946544695.1 uncultured Ruminococcus sp.
GTTGAACATGCATTACGGCTGTAAAATATGGTGTTGAGTGTATTCTCCCCCCGCCGTAAGGCAAATGCGTGAACGCATGGGAGAATACGCAAAATACAGCTTTGTTTTGTCAAAATTGATTTCCGTGGCACGGCTTTGTCAGCCTTCTGTATTTATCAGATGTATCACAGCTGACAAAATGGTGCTTTAAACGGACAGCAAAGTTTTGAAATCCTATTAATTATAGCACAAGTGATTTGAATTTGAATAGTATATGCTATACTTTTCTTAACAAATCCTATTATTAACAAATTGGAATCGTTTTAGTAACGTGAAAATTCACATTATGACCGCAGTAAAAAGTTCATTGCTTAAAATGGCGGGTATACACTTCCTATTCACAGGGGTACTGCGAGCGGCGGCTGACTTCTTCCAGGTAAGCATCAAGCACCTGTTCTTCTATGCGTTCCCTTGCCTGCGGCGTGATGGGGTGGACTATGTCACGGTATTCGCCGTTTTCATCACGGCGGCTTGGCATGGCAACGAACAGCCTGCTGCCGCCCTGCACTATCTTGATGTCATGCACTGCGAACACCTCGTCAAAGGTCACGCTGACTATGCCACGCAGTCTGCCGTTATCAAGTATCTTCCTGACTTTTATGCCTGTGATATCCATTGTTTACCTCCGTTACATTTCTGTCTGCATGGGGCGGCAGGCGGGTGATATCCGCTCACCTGTCTGCCGCCGTCAGCAGGCGGGCAGCTTATTAAGTGTCTGCTAAAATAAGTTTACCGCAAATACTAAATTTATTCGCAAATGGTCTTTATTTTTTTGAAAAAATGTTGTATAATAGAATTGGATACGTATGTTTGCTTTTTGAACTTCAGTGCCGTAAAAAGGATAAAATTATCAACGGGATAATGCGTATAAAAATAGGAAACGATATAACAATTTTCACTCGAGCCTGCCGCAGTGATGCGGTCGGGATATGTATGGAAATGTTATGCCGTTTTCAACAAAACAGTATCATGAGAGGGAGGAGCAGCTCTATGAGTCATGTTCTTACGGAAGAGGTCCTTAATAATATAAAGCGAGTTCATTTTATAGGTATAGGCGGCTCGGGCATGTACCCGCTGGCGCAGATATTCCATTCAAAGGGATATGAGATAACAGGCTCTGACAACAACGAGACAGAGACGCTGGAGGCTGTGCGCAAGATGGGCATAAAGGTCTTTCTGGGACAGAGAGCCGAGAATATTGAGGGCGCTGAGCTGATAATCTATACCGCAGCCATAATGGCTGACAACCCCGAGCTTATCGCTGCAAAGGCAAGCGATGCCATAGTCTGTGAAAGGGCAGATATACTGGGCGTTATCACAGGCTGGTATGAGAATGCGCTGTGCGTCTGCGGAACTCACGGCAAGACCACCACTTCATCTATGCTGACAGAGATATTCGTTGATGCGAATGAGGATATAAGCTGCGTTATCGGCGGCAAGCTGCCGAGCATAGGCGGTTCGGGCAGGGCAGGCAGCTCTGAGAGCATGGTTTGCGAGGCTTGCGAGTATCAGGACCATTTCCTGAAACTGCACCCCGATGCTGCCATAATACTCAATGTCGATGCCGACCATCTGGAATATTTCAAGAATATAGAAAATATCATAAAGAGTTTCCATAAATTCGCAGAAATGGCTTCAAAGGCAGTTATCTATAACGGCGATGACGCCAACACCCGCAAGGCGCTGGAGGGCATAACGGGCAAGACGCTCATAACCTTCGGCTGGGACAGAAGCAATGACTATTCTGCCGAGATAAAGAGCAGAAAGGGTCTTGTGACAAGGTTCGAGGTGTTCTTTAAGGGTGAGTCTGCGGGCGAAATGGAAATAAATGTTCCGGGTGACCACAATGTGGTCAATGCGCTGGCTGCCATAGCTGCGGCAAGGTATTCGGGACTCAGCTTTGAGGACGCTGCTAAGGGACTGGCAAACTTTCACGGGGCTATAAGAAGATTCCAGCTGATAGACAAGGTGGGCGGTCTGACGATAGTCGATGACTACGCACATCACCCCAAGGAGATAGAGGTAACGCTGAAAGCAGCAAAGGGACTGGATTTCAACAGGGTGTGGGCAGTGTTCCAGCCTTTTACCTATTCCCGTACCGAGATACTGATGGACGATTTTGCAAGGGCACTGGAGATAGCCGACATAGCAGTCATCACAGATATAATGGGCAGCCGTGAGAAGAACGAACACGGCATTTATACCGAGATGCTGGGCGAAAGGACAAAGAATGCTGTCTGGTTCGAGACCCCGCATGAGGTGGTCGATGCGCAGACGGCAGAACAGAAGGAAAAGAACTTTGATGAATGCATAGGATACATCGTTGATAACATGCAGGAGGGCGACATAGTCATCACACTGGGCTGCGGCGATGTATACAAGCTGGCTAAGAAGCTGGCAAAAAGGCTTGGGGCAGCAGAAGCGCAAAGCTAAGCAGGCAGACGGCGTGCTGCGGGTCATGCCTCAATGAAAGCGGCTGAGAAAGGAGAATTCCATGAAAGTCACTGAGAATGAGCGCAAGGTTTTTGAATTTATAAAATCACGGGTCGAGGAGGGCTATCCCCCGACAGTAAGGGAGATATGTTCTCACTTCGGATTCAAGTCAACATCGACGGCACACAGGTATATCAAAACGCTGACCGCAAAGGGCTTCCTTGAAAAAGGAGATAACCAGAACCGTGCCATAAGGCTGGTGGGCGGCAGCGGCATGCTGATACCGCTTGTGGGCACTGTCACGGCTGGCACACCCATAACGGCGATAGAATATGTCAGCGAATACATCAGCTTTCAGCCCGCACGCAATTATAGTCAGCCGTTGTTTGCGCTGAAGGTGCGTGGCGAGTCGATGATAAATGCAGCCATACTTGACGGTGATATAGTGGTGGTCGAACAGACACCCTATGCCGAAAACGGCGACATTGTGGTCGCAATGGTGAACGGCGGCGATGCCACAGTCAAGACCTTCTACAAGGAGGACGGGCATTTCAGATTACAGCCCGAAAATGATACGATGGACCCGATAATAGTTGATGAGGTAGATATACTGGGTAAGGTCGTCGGCGTCATAAGGTATATCTGATAAGGGTACATATAAGGGCACTTTATGAAAGGGAATGGAAAATAACAGATGAATATATCATGCAGATTCTGCGGTGCAAGCGTTGACAGCACCGCCAAGATTTGTCCCGGGTGCGGTAAGGTAATGCCATCTTTCAGGGGAGCAGAGATCAAAAACAAGACCAGTCTGGACAGGCAAAACGAGCGTGACGGTCTGACAAGCTCACGCATCAGGGCGCAGACACCTTATTCTGCCACACGTTCGGGCAGAATGATGGATAAGCTCGATGAGAACTACGGCACGCCTAAAGCACGCAGGGAACATGTCCCCGAGAATTACGACCCCAGGATAGATGAGAAGAAGATACCGTTCAATTCGACTACGGGCAGCGGCAAGCAGTCCAACAGAAGCATTTTTGCACCCGGTCTTGCCACCATAATAAAGTTCATAGTGATAATAGCCGTTGGCATGGTGCTTTATGCAGTTGGCAGGGTGTTCCTGGTGATGCATGCAGGCTATGATTTCAAGCTGGATAAGGACGTTAAACTGGTAAGCAAGAACTACGGTGAGGCTTTCGACAACTACTTCGTTGAGGAAGAACACTGGTGGTTCGATTTCAGCCGCAATAAGGTGACTTACAGAGGTGTCAACGAGAACGGCGAGGAATACGAGATGGTATTCGGCAGGACCGATGACGGACAGACTGCGGTCATTGAACTGAAAGTTGACGGCACGAAGATAACCAACGAGAAAAACAACATCATGAAAAATTACATAATGGGCACGTTCATGGTGTCTAAGGGCGTACAGCACGCTTCGGCACTGGGCAAGGGCGTCAATGACAGTATGATATGATGTTTATATGAAAGTTCAAAGCCATAGTATCCGAGGGTACTATGGCTTTTTGTATCATGCTTAAATTTATCTGCGTACTTTTGTAACAAGGAAATCAATTTTTGCGTAATACAAAGGTTTGAACATGTATTACGGCTGTAAAATATGGTGTTGAGTGTATTCTTCCCCGCCGAAGGCGGGGGAGAATACACAAAAATACAGCTTTATTTTGTCAAAATTGATTTCCGTGACTTTTGTAAGGTCGGGGCTTGAAAAAACATAAGGGATATGTTATAATATAAGGTGGAGATAACTGCGCACCTTGTTCTGCAACAGCATGGTGCGTGCATACAATTATTTTTAGGAGAAATATACCTATGATGATAATGAATTCATTGTGTGCGCTGGCACTGGGCTTTGCACTGGATATGATGCTGGGTGACCCAGGCGGGTCGATGTACCCTGTGAACATCGTCAAGCGGCTGGTGAAGAAGCTGGAGGGCATACTTAAAAATGCCTACCTCGAATCGCCTGATGCACAGAACATGGCAGGCATAATGCTGGTGGTGATGACACTTCTCATCTGCATGGGAACAAGCGTGGTGCTGATGCTTCTGTGCTACAAGCTGAACGTCATAGTCGGCATAATCATGGAGGGACTGCTTTGCTGGTTCTCCATATCGGGCAGGGATATGCGCAGGCACCTGCTGGGCGTTTTCCGTGGGGTGAGAACGAACAACGTGACCGCCGCAAGGCGTTATCTCAGGCACCTGACCGACAGGGACGTTGACGAGATGGACAGCGCTGAATGCGCTAAATGCGCCGTTGAAGCCGTATCGGAAGATGTGGTAGACCTGGCTTGCGCACCCATATTCTGGGCTTGCCTGTTCGGGGGACTTGGTGCTGTGTTTTGCAGGGTGGTCAACATAATGGACAACACTGTTGGTTTCAAGGACGAGGAGCATCTGCATTTCGGCAAGGTGGCTGCAAAGCTGGACGATGTGGTGATGTTCATACCCGCAAGGCTTGCAGCGGCTTTTATGCGCTGGGATGCAGCTTTCCTGAAACTGGATAAGAAGAATGCGGCTGAGATATACCGCCGTGACAAGCGCCGTTCACCCAGCCCGAACTCGGGCTGCACTATGGCGGTGGCTGCGGGTGCGCTGGATATACAGCTTGGCGGTGACGAGGTGAGGAACGGTTTTGTTACCCACAGGCAGCGCATAGGCGATGACCTGCACCCCATATCTTCCGATGAACTGTTCTGGATAAACCAGCTGATAACAGGCACCTCTGCCGGTGTGATGATATTTGCGGCGATAATGCGTGTGGCAGCCTACCTGCTGACATTGCAGCTGATAAAGTAAATGATGCGACCCTCCTGCGGCGTGATGCTGCGGGAGGGTCGATCTTTATGCCGTGTATCTTGATATCATAAACGGTGTAGAATACAAAGTCAAAGATGACGCTGATGGTTCCACGGGTGCTGAATTGGCAGAGGAAGCTGCCGAAGTGCTGAATGAGTCTGAAAACAGTGAACAGGCTGTCGTGGAGAGTGAAGAACAGC
>CAMNMO010000214.1 GCA_946544695.1 uncultured Ruminococcus sp.
ACAAGCGTCAGAAGACCATAGCCATTGACTTTGAGGGGCGCATAGCCTTATATCACGGCGAGATGCTGGACGACCTTGAGCTTGCCTATGCGGTCACGGTGCACAAAAGTCAGGGCTCGGAATACGATGCGGTGATACTGACGCTTTATTCGGGCATGGATGCGCTGTATTACCGAAATCTGCTGTACACCGCTGTCACAAGGGCGAAAAAGCTGCTGGTGATACTGGGTACTGCCCGCAGGATAGCCTACATGATAGCCAACAACGGCAAAACACAGCGCCTTACCGCACTGCGCCAAATGCTTGAACAGGGCGCTTATGCGAAGGAATTCGAGGAGATGGGCTATACCGACGAGGTATAGCGGGATAAATGTTGAGCGCAATATAAAGGGGGTCATAAAATGCCGTTTTGTCTGATACGTGCCGACATCACAGGGGTGTCAGCCGATGCGATAGTGAATGCTGCCAACAATTCGCTGCTTGGCGGCGGGGGAGTAGATGGTGCCATACACCGTGCCGCAGGTCCGCAGCTGCTGGAAGAATGCAGGACGCTGGGCGGCTGCGAAACGGGTCAGGCGAAGGCGACAAAGGGCTACGGGCTGGATTGCAGCTACATAATACACACGGTGGGACCCGTGTGGCGTGGCGGCAGCAGCGGCGAGGAGGAAAAACTCAGGGGGTGCTACCGAAACTCGCTGGCGCTGGCAAAGCAGCTTGGCTGCAAAAGCATAGCATTCCCGCTGATATCTGCGGGGATATACGGCTACCCCGTGAGGGCTGCCATAGAGGTTGCGTCATCGGAAGCGAGAGACTTCCTGGAAGAGAACGAAATGGATATCACGCTGGTGATATTTGACAGGAAAAGCTTTGATATCGGCTCGGAAAAATTTGCCGACATAAGGCAGTTCATCGACGATGCCTACGCTGAGGCAAGGCAGGAGAGAGAACGTGGCAGGCGTGTGGCTGAGGACGGCAGGGTGTTCAATTCGCCCGCACCGATGGCAAAGCCAAAGCGCAGGAGAATGTTCACAGCGGCGAAGATGTCAGAGTGCGCAGCTGTATGCGAGGAATGCAGTGAGGACGATGTGAGCAGGCTGCTTGCGGCAAGGGACGAATCATTCTCGCAGGCGCTGCTGCGGCTGATAGACGAGCACGGCATGACAGATGTGGAGACCTACAAGCGTGCGAACATCGACAGGAAGCTGTTCTCGAAGATACGCAGCGATGTGCACTACAAGCCCAAAAAGCAGACGGCGGTGGCATTTGCGGTGGCGCTGCGGCTGACCCTTGCGGAGACTGAGTCGCTGCTGGCAAAGGCGGGCTTTGCCCTTTCGGATTCGCTGGAATTCGACCTGATAGTCAAGTACCACATTTCACGGGGGATATACGACATTTTCGAGATAAACGAAGCGCTGTTCAGGTTTGACCAGACCTTGCTCGGGCAGAAATGAACAGCTGACAATAATGCAAAAACTGCCCACGGGTGATATCCGCTCGTGGGCAGTGCTTATATGTTTATGTGGGTCACTTTTGGGTGAAGTATACGGTGTACTGCTCGTCATCGACTTCATACAGGGGCTTTAAGGTGAAGTTTTTGTCCTGCTTGCGGGTGACATAGCAGCTCTGTTTCCAGACATAGGTGCTGTATTCGTGGGTCGTCCTTTGGTACAGGAAGGTCTCGGGGGCGGTGAAGTCGCCCTTTATGCCGCAGTCGCAGTCCACAAGACCCGCAAGCACGATGGGACCCTCCAGAATGGCTGAAAGCTCGGGCATATCCGCCAGGGGCTCGGTGTGCAGTTCTGGGTGCATCAGCAGCTGTATCACGCTGTGTGTGCCCTCAAAGGGCAGTGTGATATAGCTGCTCTTTATCTCGGGGGCGACTGCTTTGCCGTCAACAACAAGGCGTGGCTCGCCCTTTACCCAGACGGGCAGACGAAGTCTCAGGGTGAAGCTTGCGCTTTCATCGCAGGATATCTCGATCCTTATCGACCATCTGGATTTCTCGCCGCCCTCGTTCTCATCGAAGAACACCTGATTGTTCAGGTTTTTGAGTTCGGTGTCCTGCCTCAGCCTTATCTTCCTTCCGCCCACCGTCACCTCAGCCTTTGAGGGTATGTACTGCGCCAGTGTGACGCTGCTGTCATCGGTGTACCATATCAGCCGTGGGTAGAATGTCTGCGCCTGCACCATAGTGCCGTGACAGCACCAGAAATCATGGCGCTTGCTGCCCCACTTCTTGCGGCTGCCCGCAGCTAAGGGCAGGTAGTAGGCGGGCATGCCCGTGTGCCTGTTCTGCTGTGCCAGAAAACCGTTGTACAGCGCCCTTTCGATGTACGAGGCATACTTTGCATCGCCTGTTTTGCGGTAGAGGTAGTCAGCCAGCCTGACCATGTTGTACACCGTGCAGAACTCCTGGTCAACATCGCCCAGATAGCTGCCATGCTTGTGGGGCGGCACCCAGAATTCCCCTGAGTTTGCGCCTGTGGTGGCATACATGCCCCTGTCCTCTACTGCGCATTTCCAGAAGGCGGCTGTTATGTCCTCCCAGCGCTTTTCACCTGTCAGTTCAGCCATTTTAGCAGCGCCGTGCGAAAGGGGTATGCTTGCGTTGGCATGGTCATCTGTCAGGGCGTCTTTGCCCTGTTCAAACTGATGGTAAAGACCGTTCTCGGTGTAGGCGTCAATCAGGGTGCGGTACTTTTCCTTGCCTGTGAGTTCGTAAAGAATGCACCATTCCTCCAGCATGCCGCCCTGTTCGCCCTTGAACACCGCAAAGGGGGTGGTATCCTTTATGGACTCTGTCCAGTCGATATACCAGTCAGCCAGCCTGTCAGCGATGTCGAGCGCCTTTGTTATGCCCGCAAAGCGGCAGGCGTCCACCAGACCCATCAGCGTTTTGTGCATGGTGTACTGCGGCGACCAGATATACTCCTCGCCCGCCATGAAGGTGAAGTATTTCTCGGGTATGGAGCCCACCCATTTTCCGCCGTTGCGTTTCTGGCAGCGTTCAAGTTCGTCCACCACATAAGTCAGCCTGCTTTTTAGTTCCTCATCGCCGTCAGAGGCGGCAAGCATGGCAGATGCAGACATCCAGTGCCCGAGAAAATGCCCCCTCAGCTGGCAGGCAGGTGATTCCCAGCCCCAGTGTAGCGCTGCCTTTTCGGGCTCGCTGATGACCTGCATATCGGGCAGTATAATGCCCGCCTCGAGGTAGTGGTTCTGCAAAAGGCTCAGGGTGCTGAGCTCTTTCAGATAAGCCTTGTTCACATTCATTCTGTCCCTGAATACACCGCCTGTGACGGTGCATGAGGATATTTCCGACGGTCTTAGCATAGTATTTTCCTCCCTGTGTTGTGACCCGTATCGTTTTATCAAACGGCATGCAAGATATCTTCCGCTTATATGATAGCACATAACCGCCCGCTTGTGGGTGGACATATCCGAGGTCATGCAGGCTTTTTCCGTGCTCGGAGGAAAATAGTGCGCACAAAAAGCGGCCCCGAAAGCATGAGTGCTGACGGGGTCATTTTTTATATCAAGGTAAACCTGAAAGTCGGTCTGAGTGAAAATTTATATGTCGTTTACTATAAGCGCCTTTACGCCCTTTACGTGGGCTGCTATCATAACAACGTCGGTAACGTTGATATCAGTGCTGCTGTCGGTGTCGGCATTGCCGAGTCCGTCATCGGTCAGTCTGCGGGCGCCCTTTACGTGTGCGGCTGTCAGCGAGATATCTGTAACATCTATCCTGCCGTTGAGGTCAACGTCGCCTATCAGCCTGAGAAGTTCTTCTATATCAGCGTCGTCAGGCTCGGGGACGGGCTTTTCGGTATCGGGCTCGGGGGCGGGCTTTTCGGTATCTGGCTCGGGGACGGTATCGGCGGTCTTTGAAGGTCTTTTTGCGTTATCCTTCTTCCTGTCATCGGGGTTTTCACTGCCGTCATTTTCGGACTTGCTGTCCTGCTTGTCGGGTGCGTTCTTTTCGCCCTCATCGCCCTGCTTTTCATCATCGGTGCTGTCCTCGGTCTCGGTGGTGATGCTTTCGGCGTCGGTGGCGAAGTCCTCATCGGCGGTGACTTCCTCGTCCCACTGTGACATTCTTTCGTATACGATATCCGACATGGTGTCAAACAGTATATCGGCTATCTCCTTATGACCGTTTGCGTTGGGGTGGGGGTCGGCGTCGGTCTCGGGGGATATGCCGTAAACGTCAACATACACAGCGCCTGTCTCCTCAGCGATGACCTTCAGCTTTTCGTTGAGCAGCTTCATCTGCGGGTCAACGTTCCTGCCTGCCATCTGCATTACCATAGGTCCTGCCACCTCGGCAGCCATTGCCTTTACCATCTGTGCTTCGTCGGAGGTGCGGTACTTTGCAAGCACTTCTGCCATGCTGCCCAGACCCTCAACGTCGCTGCCGTTCTTTGCAATGTCTATCACATCTTTCAGCTCGTTGACATCGGAGTACTTGTCAAGCACCTCTACCATCTTTTCGTATTGCTTTGCCTGCACTTTGTGTAGCCTGTCGGCTGCCTCATTGACCTTCTGCATGCTGTCGGAGCTCTTTATCTGTTCTACCAGTGCGTCGAGGTCTGCGGGGTCTTTGATATCCTGCAAAGCTGCGGAAAGCTCTTTCAGCCTTTCAACTTCCTTGTTAAAGTCCCTGACGTAAGCCGCTGTCTGCTCGCCGTCGGTGGTCAGCTCGTCCTCGCCTGCTGCTGCGGTATCTGCGGCTTCGGCGTAGATCTTACCAAGCACTTCCGAGATATCACCGCCCATCTCCCTTGCTTCTTCCTCGGTGCGGTAGGGGTTGAACATGCCTACCAGTGCTATGTCGGTATCGCCGTTTACGTCCTTTACTGCATTCACAACGTCCCTTACATGCCCTGCTGACTGTTCTACCAGCGCTTCGGAGCTGTTGCCCACGTTGTACATGAACGCAGCAGCCTCCATAAAGGCTTCGGGTGTGACATTTTCGCTGTCCTGCTGCATCACCTGCAAGCCCGCACCAATGGCAGTTTCGCTGTCGGTGCCGAACAGTGTGAACATCAGCGAGATACCTGCCGCACGCAGCACGGGGTTCTCGTTTTCGAGCATCTGCGGGATTATGCTCATGACTATGTCGTTGCCGCCCAGCTGTATGCTTACAAGGTCGGCATCGGCAAGGTACTTGTTGTACAGGTCGTGGTAGGGTGTCAGCACATCGCTTGCGCCCTCGCCTGCGTAGGTCTCCAGTATGCCTGCCGCAAATTCGCCCTTGTAGCCCTCGTTCTTTATGGTCTTTTCGATATCCTCCGCACGGTATGCGGTGGAAGCCAGGTTCGTTCCCCTGACAGCAACGCCCTTCTCCTTGCCCAGCTGCTCCAGATATCCCGTGAATATTGCGGGATATGCGCCCTTTACAGGGTCATTGAGCAGCTTATCGGTGATGACCAGTGCGGGGTCGCTTGCCAGGTCGCC
>CAMNMO010000215.1 GCA_946544695.1 uncultured Ruminococcus sp.
ATCTCGCCGTTCAGCGCCCCGAACTTGTCAACGCCCTGAACCGTCAGCATGCCGTTCTGCTCGTCGGCGTGGGTGGCGTAGTACACGCCCTGCGGCTGCCAGTAGGTGTCACCGCCTGCCCGCACGCCCTCCCACAAGCGGAACTTGCGGTTGAACCAGAACATGCTGTTTTTGTTCGGGCTGTACTTCCCGCCCTCGTCGAACACCGTCACGCTCACCGACCGCCTCACCCCGCTGCCGCTGCCGACTGTCTGCTGTGTCGGCGTGGTGTGCAGAATCTCGTCAGTCAGCTCACCGAGTGCATTCTCCCAGTGGTCGAGCGGCTGTATCATCGTGCGGTACGCAGTCACGCCGTTTGTCAGGGCGGCTGTGTAGGCGGCGGTGTTTATCACGTTGTAGTAGTTCATCAGCGTATCACCGCCCTCATGATATCGTCCACCTCAGCCCAGCTGTATGTCACTCTCGTGATGCCCAGCTCAGCCAGACTTGCGCCGTACTGCCTTGCGGGGTTGCCTGTTATAGCGACTATCTTCACATCGCCGACGTCCGTTTTCAGCAAGAAAGGACCAGGTTGTGCTATGAATTCAGCCCACGTCTGGATCCTGCTGTGACTTGCTTCCACCGCCGTGATGCTCCCCAGTATCGCCGTGAAGCTGCCTGTGTCGTAGCGGTCTGTGCCGTGAATGTACTTGGGATACTGCCCCTCACTGCCGTACACCGCACTGCCTGTCACCGTCTCGATGGCAGAAGGCTGAACATCTACCGTGAACTCAAAGCGTGTGCCGTCCGCACGGTATGTGCGGTAGCCTGTCTTGGTCAGATGTTCGATGCTCCAGAAGCGCCCCGCAACAGCAACGTCCGCAGACACGCCGTAATGCAGACCACCCTCACTGTCCACACCGCAGACAAGATACCTGTATGTGGTACGGTAGCCCTGTTCGGCGGTGTAAACAACACTGTCCGAGCTGCCGATGTATTTCAGCTTTGCCCAGTTGAGCACGTCGTCATCGTCGTCGTGCTCGCTCTGATGAAAGTTTTCCTGCCGCCAGACAAAAAACCTGCTGTTTTCGGGCAGTCCGCTTGTGACGGTTATGTCGCCGTACCGTGCCTGAACTTCCACGAAGCTTTCAGTGCTGTATCTCAGCTCGACCTTAGCCTGCGCTGTCTGACCGTCCTGCGAGATGACCTCACAGCAGATATCCACAGCGGCGGGCGACTGCAAAGTGCCGTCGCTGACGATAGGCGGGAAAGTGTCATTGATGGTCTGCGTGTACTGCGTCTCATGCTCCATCGTGTATTCCACCGAGTTGATAGTCTCGGTCTTGTACTCAGCCCACATTCTCCAGCTTTGCAGTGCCACGCCCTGCGCCTGTGAGTATGTTCCCGTCACCGCTATGCCGTCAGCCGTCAGTGCAGTTTCCAGCGTTATAGCGGGCGTTGTGCGGGCATAAAACACGAAGGCGTCACACACCAGATAGTTCGTTATCAGCTTGTACTTCTCGCCCTGTGCGGTCGTCCTTGCGGCGTATGTCGTGCCGTTGATGCGGGCAGTCTCCACTGTTGCAAGCCCTGTCTCGGGGTCGTAAGACCGTATCAGCAGATCACGGTCACTGAGCCTGAGCACACAGCCGCCCAGCAGTTTGCCGCCGCTTTCCACAGGCGCACGGAAAAATGAGATATCCCTGTCTATGTAGACCTCGCCTGCGGTCTCGCTGTCAGCCTGCACACGCCCTGCACCCATGTACACGTCATACAGCCCGGGGCTTGTCTCGCTGTCGCCTGCGTTCGGTGCAGACTGATACACGGTCGGCACGCAGATGTAGTCACGCCCTGCGGACAGCTTGTTCGTCACATCGAACGCCACCGTCTGCCCCCGCTGCCATGCGCCGCTCATCGCCCATGTCGATGACGTACCGCTTTCCATATCACGGAATTGCAGCCTTATGTGCGACAAGCTGTCGCAGTTGTTGGTAAACGTCAGCAGATTTTCGGCGGCGATGTCCACCGCCCTGCCATCATAGCTGACGTTCGTTATCGTTCGCATAGTACTGCGCATTTATATCCCTCCTGTCTGCCGTTCGGCGTTTTCTTCGTCGAGCATCTGCTCGATCACCCTGCGCACGCTGTCTTCGACTGTGTTTTTCAGCTTCGGCAGGGTAGTTTCGTCCACACTGCCTGTGATGGTGATGTTGATATCGCCGCCGTTGTAGGTGACGTTTCGGGTGCTGTTGTTCGTGGTGGTCGTCCCGCCGCCCATAGACGGCAGGCGCAGTCCCGAAAGGTCGGGGAGCATAGCACGGATATCCGCAAGCCCTATGGACTGCAAGCGCTCCGCAAGGCTCTCACCGCTGAATCTGGCGTTTTTAAGCAGGGTCTCCGCAAGGGCGTAGTTCTTATCCGCAAGGGTCTGCCGTGCCTTTTCCAGTGCAGCTGTGTTTGTCTCAGCGTGATATCCTGCTGCCGCACTGTATACGCTGATCTGCTGATTCTGTGCATTGCGCAGCTCGTCCTCTGCGTCCTTGACAGCCCTCAGCTGATCTTCCAGCTTCTTTGCATTTGAAAGCTCGTCTTCCTGCGCCTTTTTAAGCCCCTCATAGACCTTGCTTTCCGCCGAAAGATATTCTTCCCGCAGTTCACCGATACCCGCATAGTACCGCTCGGCAATGTCCATCAGCCCGTGATAGTACTCTTCGGCGGATATCTTCTCGGTCTTGTACTGATTTTCAAGCTCCGCTTCCTCGGCTTTAGCCTGCGCTTTCCGCTCTTTCAGCCAGTCATCGGCAGAACTGTCAGAACTCGATGACGAAGTGTCCGAGCCTGACGAACTTCCGCCCGAAGATGATGATGTGCTGCCCGAGAAGATCTGTCCGCTGCGGATATCTGCTGCGATCTCATTATATGCAGATTTCAGTTCCTGCAACTGCCCGAACTTCTCACGCAGCGAGCTTTGCAGTTCTGCGTCACCTGTGTGGTAAGCATCGCTGAGCTGTGCCTGCACTGCCGCTATCTGCATATCCACGGACTTTACCGTGTTCTCTGCCTGCGCTTCCGTCAGCCTGCGCACAGCGTCCGCCTCGATGATATAGCCGTCGGCAGTCTGCCGTATCGCCCCCGCTAACTGCGGATACTTTTCTATAAGATCAAGTATCTGCGAGGTGCTGTAAGCCGTGCCCTGCTGCACCTGCGAAAGCACGCCAAGCAGGTCCTTTAGTTCGCTCTTGTAGGTCGATGTGGCTGACTTTGCGCTGTCGTAGGCTTTTTTAAGGTCGTCGGCGGAGCTTGCGGCTTTGTCTGCGGCTTCGGCAGCTTTACCTTCGGCGTCAGCCTGGTCTTCCACGGTTGCACTGTATTTTTCTGAGAGTTTTGTGAGGTCTGCAAGGGCTTCGTTGTTGGCTGTTTCTTTCTCGGTCACATTTTTCAGGTTTTCACTGACTTCCAGCAAAGCCTCGCCATATTTTACGGCATTTTCTTCGGCTACTGTGTAGGCGTGTGAAACCTCTGTATCGTCACTGTCGATCTTTCCGCCCGAACCATTGCGTGAGGCGTTCATGATAGCCCTTGCGTCTTCATACCTCTTAGTCAGTTCCGCTTTTTGATCTTCCAACATGATCTTCTGCTTAGCCAGATCTGTACCGTAGTCGATGCGGGCTATCTGTTCTTGATAAGCTTCGTAGCTGCTTATGAAAGATTGCAAAGCAGCATCTGCCATGTTCAGCGAGTTTGTCTGGTCGTCAAATGCAAGGTTCAACCCGGGGACAGCTTCGTTGAGCTTATCTATATAGCCGTTAAGCTGCTCATACTCTGATTTTGTCAAGTCTTGCTTTTTGGCAAGATTTTCAGCGGCTTCTGCAAGTGCTAAAAGCTCTGTTTTCTCTGTGGATATAGCAGAGATGCTTTTTTCATGGGCGCTGTTGGTTTCCAGAACGCTGTCGTTGAGTTTATCGACGGTATCAGCGTAGTCCTGCACCTCTTTTGATGCCTTGCGCCACTCTTCCCCCATCACATCTATTTTTTCAGCTGCCTTAGTGATAGCGAAGGTAAGCCCTGCGATCACTGTTGCTGCCGCCGTTGCTATCGCACCTATGGGGTTGGCGGCAGCAACAGTATTCAACGCCATTTGTGCGCTCTCGGCTGACTTGATGATCTTCACAAGGCTGACAACGGCAGCTATACTTTCGCCAAGGGCTGTGATTATCGCCTTTGACTTTGCATACGCTTGCATGGACAGGTACAGTGCAAGTATCGTGTCAAAATGTTCTGCCACCTTTGCCAGAAATTCTATGATAACAGGCAGCCACTTCGATGCATTTTCAAGCCCTGTTTTCAGCAGCTTGTTGATAGTTTCACCAAGTTCCTCAAAGGTCTCGCCCAGTTCGCCCGATTTGACTTTCTGCGTCAGATCGGCAAAGAAGTCCGTCCCGTCCTGTGCGGCTTTTCTCAGCGCAGGGTCAAGCTTTTCGGCTATGGCAAGCTGCAGACCCTCGGCGGAGGACTTTAAGATATCAAAGTCACCTTTGAGATTATCGCCCATGGTCTGTGCCATCTGATCGGCAGCGCCCTCAGCGGAGTCGATGTTGGCTCTCAACTCCTGCATCTTGCCCGATGTGCCGTCCAGCATAGCGTTTATGGCAGTCAAGTCGGTGACTTTAAAGATCTCTTTCAGGGCTTCGGTACGGGCAGCGTTGTTTTTGCCCACACCATAGATCTCATCGAGACGTTTGCTGAGGTCTGTGAGCAGTTCACCGTAGTCCCTCATGTTGCCTTTGCCGTCTGTCAGGCTGACACCCAGTTCTTGCAGCGCCTTAGCACCCTTTGTAGAAGGTGCTGCAAGTGCAAGCAGTGCGTTTCTCAGGTGGGTACCGGCTTCGGCGGCTACTATGCCGTTGTTTGCCAGTATGCCCAGTTCGGTGTACATGGTCTCCATGCTTTGACCTGTCATGCTGACAGTTCCGCCCGTTACCTTGATAGCTTCGCCCAGCTCCGCTATGTTGGTATTGGACTTCTGTGCTGTCACTGCAAGTTCATCTATCAGCTTGTTCAGGTTTTCCTCCTCCAATTTTAGGGAGGACATGGAGTTGGTGACGATCTTTGCAGCCTGCGCAAGATCGAGTCCGCCGTCTTTTGCCAGCGTCAAGGTCTTCGGCAGTTTGGCTACAGCTTCGTCGGCATCGTAGCCTGCCTGTGTGAGTGCGTTGAGCGCCGAAGCAGCCTGCGAGGCTGTGTAGCTCGTTGTCTCGCCCATCTCCTTAGCGGCTGCTGCCATTTTATCATAGTCTTCGGTGTCAGCTGTTACACCGGTAGTCGCCGCCACCTGGGACATAGCCGCAGAAAACTCAGCCCCTGTTTTTACACTTGCAGCAGTATATGCCGCAAGTGCCGCCTCTGCCTTGGCGATGACGCTTGC
>CAMNMO010000216.1 GCA_946544695.1 uncultured Ruminococcus sp.
GAGATGAACCGAAGAACTCTCTGATAGCCGCAGTGATGGGTCTTATATTTATCAGCGCAGTGGGGGTGACTACCTCGCTGTCCTGCGACTGGATATTCATTCTCTCACGGATAACTCTTTCCATTCTGGTGAAACCGATGCGGAACTGGTTCTGCAGCAGCTCGCCTACCGAACGGATACGTCTGTTGCCCAGGTGGTCGATATCATCAACAGTACCTACACCGTCGCACAGATTGAGGAAATAGGAAACAGTAGCCACGATATCGTCGATAACGATGTGCTTGGGCACCAGTTCATCAGCTCTTGTCCTGATGGTCTCCTTCAGCTCTTCCTCATCGTCGGTGCTCTCCAGTATCTCCTTGAGAACAGCGAAGCTTACCTTCTCGTTGATGCCGCACTCAGCGGGATCAAAGTCAACATAAGCATGCATATCTACCATGCCGCTGCCTATGATCTTGACTTCCTTGTCCACCATTCTGGTAACGGTCTCACCTGTGGGGGCAGTCTCATACTCCTTGACCTCGACGGAAACGAACGCTTCCTTAACGCCTGCGGTCTCGATCTCCATTGCCTTCTCATAGCTGATGAGCTCGCCTTCCTCGGCAAGCACCTCACCTGTCATGGGGGCAACAACGGGTCTGGTCAGTCTGTGACCCACAAGTCTGGAACCTACGCCCAGCTTCTTGTTATACTTATATCTGCCGAATCTTGACAGATCATATCTCTTTGCATCGAAGAACAGGTTGTTCAGATGTGTCTCGGAGGACTCTACCGTAGGAGGCTCACCGGGACGGAGCTTCTGATAGACCTGGAGCAGTGCTTCCTCACGGTTAGCAGTCTGGTCCTTCTGCATGATGGTCTGGGTCAGTCTCTCGTCAACACCAAAGGTAGCCTCGATCTCCTCGTTGGTGCCGAAGCCCAGCGCACGGATAAAGGTGGTTATCGGTATCTTTCTGTTCTTATCTATGCGGACATACACAACATCGTTGGAGTCCATCTCGTACTCGAGCCATGCACCTCTGTTGGGGATAACGGTGGTCTTGAACAGATCCTTACCTGTCTTATCCTTGTCGAAAGCATAGTAGACGCCGGGTGAACGCACCAGCTGAGATACTATGACACGCTCAGCGCCGTTGATAACGAAAGTACCGCTCTCGGTCATCTTCGGGAACTCGCCCATAAAGACTTCTGATTCCTTGATCTCTCCTGTTTCGAGATTGTTCAGTCTCGCAGTAACTCTCAGCGGAACAGCATACGTTGCATCTCTCGCCTTGCACTCTGCTATCGTGTACTTTGAATTCTCATCAAAGCGGTATCCCACGAAAGTCAGCTCCAGATTACCGTTGTAATCTGTGATCGACGAAACGTCCCTGAATACCTCCTTCAAGCCCTCGTCCAGAAACCAACGGTACGAGTTCTTCTGCACCTCGATGAGGTTAGGCATCTCCAGGACTTCGTTGATCTTGGCAAAGCTTTTTCTGGTGTTTTTACCAAGTCTAACGTCCTTGACATTAACCATAGGCTCGATCACTCCTTAATTTATTTTTAAATCTTTGTGAACTTTCTGTGATGTGCAGCTTTCTTATCCTCTTGACAAGGGTGTCAAAAGCGCCTCACGAAGCGGTCTTTTGTCCTGTTTTAGCCCCTTTCAGCAAAAAAAACAGGCGTAAAAGTCCATTATGATACAGTATAAAATTATATCACATACTGCAACCCTTGTCAAGACTTTTACGCCTTCTGAAATATTCGATTTTCCATTTTCGCCGCTTTTCACAAAAACTGCTTCAAAGCAGCCTGAAAAGTTTTACAATGACCATTCATGTGATTTTTTGTAAATTTTTCGTGAACACGCCCATTATTCATTCCAGTATTTCCTGTCAAGGCTGCGGTACTGAACTGCCTGAAGTATGTGCCCCTCAGTGATGACATCGCTGTTGTCCATATCAGCCACCGTCCGTGACACCTTCATTATCTTGTCGTAGGCACGCCCCGAAAGCCCCAGCTTGTCGAACACCTTGCCAAGTGCGGTGTTTGCAGCTTCTGTCAGCGGGCAGAACTCGTGCAGCTTATCCGGAGTTATCCTGGCGTTGCAGGTTATGCCTGTGCCCGCAAAGCGTGCAGTCTGTATATCCCTCGCCTTCTGCACCCTCGCCCTTATGGCAGCAGACGGTTCTTCCTTCTGCGCCGATGACAGGTCTGCAAACTCCACAGGTGCCGCCTCGATATGTATATCGAATCTGTCCAGCAGCGGTCCGCTGATTTTGTTCAGGTAGCTGACCACCTGCTTGTGCGAACAGATACACTTTCGTGTGGGGTGTCCGTAATATCCGCAGGGACATGGGTTCATGGCACCTATCAGCATGAACGAACTTGGGTAGGTTATGCTGCCGAACACCCTTGATATGGTGACCTGCTGGTCCTCCAGCGGCTGACGCAGTATCTCCAGTGCGGCACGGGTGAACTCTGCCATCTCATCAAGAAACAGCAGCCCGTTGTGCGCCAGCGATATCTCGCCGGGCTTTGGTATGCTGCCGCCGCCCGCCAGACCTGCCGTGCTGACTGTATGATGCGGCGAACGGAATGGTCTCACCGTTATCAGTGGTGCATTCTTGTCGATGTGCCCTGCCACCGAATGTATCTTGGTGGTCTCTATGGACTCCTCAAAAGTCATGGCAGGCAGTATCGACGGCATGCGCTTTGCCAGCATGCTTTTGCCCGAACCTGGAGACCCCACCATCAGCACGTTGTGTCCGCCTGCTGCTGCCACCTCAAGCGCCTGCTTTGCAGTGGGCTGACCACGCACATCTGCAAAGTCCAGCTCACCGAAATATGATACCTGCTCGGGCTTATAGGGTATTGCAGGCACTATCTCAGCCTTGCCTGTCAGGTGATATACCAGTTCACCCAGCGAACCCACACCCAGACAGTCTATGCCCTCGACCACCGATGCTTCACGCAGGTTGTCAAGCGGCACGAATATCCGCTCCATGCCCTGCTCCTTAGCCAGTATGGTCATGGGCAGAACTCCCTGTATCGGGCGTATCTCACCGCTCAGCGCCACCTCGCCGATGAACACCGAACGCTGCATGTATTCATTGTCAGAAAGTCCCATCACCCGCAGCACCGCCACAGCAATGGCAAGGTCATGCACCGCACCTGTCTTTTTCACATCAGCAGGCGCAAGGTTCACAAGCACCCTTGCTTCGGGAAAATTCATGCCGCAGCTGCGGAAAGCCGAGCGTATCCTCTCACGGCTCTCCTTCACCGATATATCAGCCAGCCCGACGATGTCAAATGCTTCCAGTCCGTCGGAGCATTCTATCTCGCAGGTCACAGGAAAAGCGTTCAGTCCCAGCAGACCCAGACTGTTTATTCTGGCGTACATTCGCTCTCACCCTTTTTGCTTTCAAGCACGCTCTCATAGAAATCCAGTATATCCGCATACACCTCGTCCTTGTTGAGCTCGTTTATGACCTCGTGCTTTGCGCCGTTGTATATCTTCATCTCAACATCGCAGTCGTACAGGCGCATCTTGTTGTAGACCTTCAGCACGCCCTTGCCGCAGTCGCCCACAGGATCCTTGCTGCCCGCAACTATATAGGTCGGCAGCTCCTTCGGGTATTCCTCGAACCACTTGTCCCTGTTGACAAAGTAGTTGACGCCCACCAGGTTCTCAAATCCGTTGACGGTGAACTTGAAAGTGCAGTACGGGTCGGACGCATACTGCTTTACAGCGTCTGCATCACGGTTGAGCCAGCCGCCGCCGTCACGCCCTGCCTTAGTGTTGTAGATGCCGTATTTGCCGAACATCGCCTTATCTGTCACAGGCGGTCTGAACCTGTCGCCCTTGACCTTTCTTATGCCTTCGAGGTATACCAGCAGCTCGGGCTCGGTGCCCAGCAGTGCACCCGTGCCGCTGAAAACTGCGCCTTCCAGCTCATTTGGATACTGTGTCACATAAGCCCTGCCCATAAGACTGCCCATGCTGTGTGCAAACATGAACACAGGCAGGTCGGGGTACTCCTTCTTCATTATGCGGGTCAGCCTGTGCATGTCGGCGACGCAGTGCTGCCAGCCGTCCTTAGCTGAAAAATAGCCCAGTTCCTCATTTTCCGAAGGGTCTATGACACCGTCGCTCTCCTCAGCCAGCTTTGCAGCTGTCATGCCGTGACCAAGATGATCGTTGCCCACCACCAGATAGCCCTGATCGTTGAGCCATCTTGCAAAAGGTCTGTATCTGCGCACATATTCGCACATGCCGTGAACGACCTGCACTATCGCCTTCGGCTTCAGGTCGGGCTTTGTGTATATCTCATAGTATATCTGCTTTCCCTTGTCGCTTGACGGGAAATATCTTTTCTCGGTAATGTATTCGCTGTTTGACATATCAATGACCTCCTTGATCTGTATATATCCGTGTTCTTTGACTTTACACGGAGATGTTTCGTCATCTCTGACCAATACCGTGACAGGGCAGTGCCTGCCATGCGCAGGGACATTTGCTGCATCATTGCCGTGATCGTACTCACAGCAGCGCAGTACCATGCGGCAGTTATCGGGGCTTTCATTTCTCTTGCCCTCATTTTTGCTTCCTTTTTCAGCAATGCCGAGACCCTGTTTGCAGGCTTTTATTTTGTTTATTATACCACAAACTTCAATAATAATCAAGTAACTTTCGCTATAATTTTTGTTGATTTTCTAAAAAACGCATGCGTAATCGTTTATAATTGTTAAAAAACTATTATCCCCCTTGCCAAATTTTTTAAATATGGTATAATAGATATGTAAGTGCGGACAAACCGCACGGGGATAATAAAAGAGGAATATATCAATATGCTCTGTTTGGAGCGAACAATTTTTGATGAGGTGAGTTATATGAGCAAAGAAACCGAACTCTATCAGCTGTGGTGCGAAAAGGCTGTTGACGATCCAGATCTTCAGGAGGAGCTGAAGTCTGTTGCAGGCGATGAAGAAGCTATCATCGACCGTTTTTACAGAGACCTTGAATTCGGCACAGGCGGTCTGCGTGGCGTTATAGGCGCAGGTGCTTTCAGGCTGAATATCTACACCATCAGGCGTGCTACACAGGGTCTGGCTGACTATGTGAACGATACCTACAAGGACGCTAAGGTGGCTATATCCTACGACTCCAGAATAAAGTCCGACGTATTTGCCAGAGAGACTGCTGCTGTTATGGCTGCAAACGGCATAAAGGCTTATATCTACCCCGAGCTTATGCCCACACCATGTCTTTCATGGGCTGTAAGGGAGCTGGGCTGTCAGGCAGGCGTAATGGTAACTGCATCGCACAACCCCGCTAAGTATAACGGCTACAAGGTATACGGCGATGACGGCTGCCAGATCACACTGGACGCTGCAAACACCGTTATCGGCAAGATAAA
>CAMNMO010000217.1 GCA_946544695.1 uncultured Ruminococcus sp.
AATATCACAGGCAGTGCGGTCGGTCTAAGTGAAAATTTATATGACGTTTACTATATTTTGCTTTGTTTTCAGAGATCCGCATCACTGTGAAGCCACATTCATGACTGCGAACGTTACTGTAACTGCCGTACCCAGCGGTACGCTTGTGCCTGTCTCGTAACTCTGGTCATCGAGCGCATAGCTTACCTCTTCCGCCGCTGCCGAACCCTCAGCTATCAGGTTCAGTCCGTACATTTCCAGCGTATCCTTAGCCTGCTGTCTGGTCAGACCCTGTATGTTGGGTACTGTCACCTTTTCGACCTCTGTTTTCTGGTCGGTATACAGCACAACAGATCCGCCGTGTTCTATCTTGACGCCTGCGGGCATCTGTCTCAGCACCGTGTCGCCCTCGCCCTTGACCTTAACGACAAAGCCCAGTTCTTCCAGTGTTTTCTGTGCTTCCTCAACAGTGTAATACTGTACGTTCGGTACATTGATGGAAACTGTTTCCAGCTCCTCCTCGCTGTAATTGGGGAACATTCCCATGTAAGGCAGTACCTCGCTGAGTACCTCCTGACAGATAGGTGCTGCCACCTGGCTGCCGTAGAATTCCTCACCTGTGGGGTGGTCCACCATTACCAGCATGATGACCTGCGGGTCCTCAGCAGGTGCAAAAGCGCAGTAGGAACCAACATAGGTGTCGCCCTTTGCGTTTTCGTCCAGCTTCTGTGAAGTACCCGACTTTCCGCCGATGCTGTATCCGGGTATATAGCAGTTTGAACTCTTGTTCGTCTCAACGACTCCCTTGAGTATCTCTCTCATCTGTGCCGAGGTCTCCTCCGAGATTATCTGTCTCTTGACCTCTTTTTCGTTTCTCTTTACGATGTTGCCGTTCTGGTCTGTAACGCTGCCGACCACTCTTGGTGTCAGCACGTAGCCGCCGTTCACCGCTGCCGAAACTGCGGTTATCATCTGTATGGGCGTTACCTTGTTTGTCTGTCCGAAAGCTGATGTCGCCAGTTCAACAGGACCCAGCCAGCTGAGGTAGTGTATGTTGTATGAGTTTACCTCGCCCGGCAGGTCAATGCCTGTCAGTTCGTTGTAGCCGAATCCGTCAAAGTATTCAGTGAACTTGTCAGCCCCCAGCTTCAGACCTATCTGCACGAATGCGGGGTTGCAGGAGTTCGCCATAGCTTCCGCCAGGTTCTGTCCGCCGTGGTCGCCCGTCGTCCAGCAGGATATCTCTCTGTCCTCGACGGTTATGTGGTTGTTGCAGTAAAAGATATCGTCCATCGTGATGGCTTTTTCCTCCAGCGCCGCCGAACCTGTGATTATCTTGAATACCGAACCGGGGAAGTACAGTTCCGAAATGCACTTGTCCTTCCACTGCAAACTCCATGCGTCCTGCCTTGCGGTCTCATATTCGTCCGAATTTTTAAGTGCCGCCAGTTCGGCAGATACCTGACTGTCGGATATTACCGAAGGTTCGTTCGGGTCATAGCTGTAAGCCGTAGCCTCCGCATATACCTTGCCTGTCTTGGGGTCCATTATTATGCCGCAGACCCTGTCTGTCGGCAGATTTGTCTCATAGGCTTTCTGCAAGCCCTTTTCCAGCATGTACTGTATATTTATGTCGATGTTCAGGTTCAGGTCGTTGCCGTTCTGCACATCGTAGCTTTGCTTGTATCTGTAAGGGATGTCGTTGCCGTCCTTGTCCTTTGCGGTGATGACTCTGCCGTCAACGCCCTTGAGGTAATCGTCATAGGAAGCCTCCAGCCCGTAAACGCCGTCGCCTTCACTGTTTATATATCCAAGAACATGTGCCGCCAGCGTCTCCTGAGGATAAACTCTCTTCGTTTGCGGTTCGCCCCTGACGCCGTCGATATGCAGTTCTGTCAGCTTAGCTTCTATCTCGTCACGCAGGGTCTTTTCGACCTCGTTCTGCAAAACTATATACTGGCTCGATGTATCGCTCAGCTTTTCCCTGACTTCCTTTGTCTCCAGCTGTAATTTCACCGCCAGGAACTCCACCAGCTCATCGAAAGTCTCATCAGCGGTCTTTGTCTCCGCCAGCTGTTCACGGTAATTCTCGATCTTGTCGGGATCCTTTTCCTCAGCCAGCGCATCCTCCAGCTCATCTATCCTCTTGTCACGGGCTTCGCACTGCTGTTTGAGCATAACGGGGTCAACGTATATCTTGTAGACCGTTGCGCTCTGTGCCAGCACATTTCCCTTTGCGTCATACATAGTACCTCTCGATGCGGTAACTACTGTGGATTTGAGCTGCTGCGAATTAGCAAGCTCCTTCCACTTTGCGCCCTCTTTTATGGAGACCTTCCATATTCCCCATATCATGTATATCAGCAGCACCAATACAGGCAGACAAAGCCATATTGTGAGCCTTGTTTTCATTTTCAGACTTGGCTTATCGGTCATTATCCAGCATACCTCCGTCCCGATAAAAAAGCGTATCTCCGACAGTTCCCGACAGCGGTCACCGCCATTTTAAAATAGAACAAGAAAGCTAAGCACATTATCAAGCACTTAACTTTCTCCCCAAGCAAACAGCACTTCCCGCCATTCATGACAGGGCAGCACTGTCTACTATAATATATGTTTTAAAGTCCTATATATTCCGCCAGCGAGTTGAACCAGTGCTTTATGCGGAAGAATACGTCGTCATCGTTGTCTTCCTTCACCTCAGCCACCGACGGTGTCTCGACCTCTATGTACTCTATCTGTGATTTGTCCAGCTTCTGGAGCCCCAGGTCGTCTCTTGCGTATTCCTCCACCTTAGTCATGTTCATACGCTCGGCTATCTCTGACTGCATGCTGATATTCTCATTCTGCAGCTGTCCCAGCTCTCTTTCAAGACCTGCCCTCTCGTTGTACAGTCTCGATATCTCTACCTTTCCGTAGATAAGGCTGCCCATCAGGGTGACGGCAATGGTCAGCAGTATGCCCCAGGCAGCCTTTGCGGGCAGACTCATCGCAGGCACTGTCCTTACCTTAGCCTTTTCTTCTTCATGTACGGCTTCGTTTACCTTTTCCTCATGCTCCTTTGCAGGTTCCTCGTAAGGTACCTCCAGCTCATGTGCCAGGTTGCCGTTATCATTATATTTTATCATATATATACACCTCTGTATGCGCTCCGTGAGCGCACGGAAAATTTTCACACAAGCCGTTGTCTTTTTCTTCTGTTTCTCTCTCCGCCATACATCGCCCTCACTTCATTCCGCATAAGTGAAGCTCTGCATATCGGTCCATTTATCTCTGCCCGTTATATTATCGGGTCTTTTTCTTTCTTTATTTTTTCAATGATCCTGAGCTTTGCGCTGTGAGCACGCTTGTTGTCGGTGTTCTCAGCATCGCTCGGCTCAATGGGCTTTCTTGTTATCAGTCTGCCCCTCGGGGTCCTGCCGCATACGCAGACAGGGAAGTCGGGCGGGCACACACAGCCCTGACAAAAGCTGCGGAAGCGCTGCTTCACCAGCCTGTCCTCCAGCGAATGGAAGGTTATTATGCAAAGCCTTCCTCCCACATTCAAAAGGTCGAATGCCTTGTCCAGTGCCACGCTCAGGTGATCAAGCTCCGCATTTACCTCTATCCTTATCGCCTGAAAGGTCTTTTTGCAGGGGTTTTTCTCCCTCCTGACCTTCTGCGGCACTCCCGATTTTATTATCTCGGCAAGCTGAAGGGTAGGTTCAATGGGATTTTCCTGCCTTGCCTGAACTATCTTTTTTGCTATGCTCCGTGAGAATTTCTCCTCGCCGTATTCAAAAATTATCCTCGCCAGCGTCTGCTCGTCGTAGCTGTTGACCACATCTTTTGCAGACATTCCTTCGCTGCTCATCCTCATGTCCAGCGGTGCATCTGTATGGTATGAAAAACCTCTCTCCGCATTGTCCAGCTGATAAGATGAAACACCCAGGTCCATGAGAATGCCGTCAGCGCCCTCAATGCCCAGCCTTTCAAATATCTCGTCCAGCTCGGAA
This sequence comes from uncultured Ruminococcus sp., assembly GCA_946544695.1. Lineage (GTDB taxonomy): Bacteria > Bacillota > Clostridia > Oscillospirales > Ruminococcaceae > Hominimerdicola. Next base: position 3,975 of record CAMNMO010000217.1, read on the forward strand.
TAATTTCCTCTTACCACCTTTGCGGGCAGACCCTGCAGTCTTTCTGTCGCCACCGCCACAGCTTCGGGGTCTCTGTCCACCGAGATCAGTCTGCCTGTCGTCAGCCTTTTTGCGATCTCACGGGAATGTCCCGCACCGCCCGCTGTGCCGTCGCAGTATATCCCGTCGGGCTTTATGTTGAGTCCCTCTATGCATTCATTGAGCAGCACGGGGATATGCTTGAATTCCATTCAGATCCCAACTCCTTCAAGAGCTTTCAGCAAAGCTTCATCATCGAGTGCCTTGTCATGCTCCTCCAGCTTTGCCTTGTCCCAGATCTCGCAGCGTTCCCCGAGACCCATGACCACAACGTCCTTTTCAAGCCCCGCCCAGTCTCTCAGCGGCTGCGGGATAAGTATGCGTCCCTGCTTGTCCGCCTCGGCCTCAACTGCGCTGCCTGTGAAGAATCGGATTATATCCCGTCCCTGTGCCAGCGGCATCTCACGGAATCTTTCATTCAGCCTGTCGAAATCCTCGGGCGAGAACACCAGCAGGCAATGGTCGATGCCTCTGGTAACGATGAAACGCTCGCCTATCATCTCACGGAACTTCACAGGGAAACTCATGCGCCCCTTGACGTCCATGCTCTGATTATAAGTACCCATCAAGGTCTTTAAAGCCAAGCGCTCACCCCCTCATTGACACCGTTTGCACGGTTTGGTATATTTTTGACACCAAATCGCACTTTTTACCACTACAACTATTATACAGTATAATGAAAAAAATTGCAATTGTTATTTTTCCCGAAATATCAGCGGGAGAGGGAATTTTATTGTACTGTGCGGGAAACTTTTGTTACCACACGGCGCATTTTGTAACCTTTTTGAATGTCGCTGTAATTTTTCTGTAACTTGTAAATTTTTTATTAACTGATAAAGACCACAATATCTGGGTGTTTGCCCAAAAATTTTTTCGGATATTTAGTTGTTGAAGTTACATGAAATTACAAAATAATTACACGCTCAACTGTTGATTACGTCTCAGAGAGCTTGTTCACACAATAATTGTACCACAATAAGTGGTGTTCGTCAATAGTTTTTCCGAAAAAAACACACTAAATGCAGACGTTTCACTGCTTTATCACTTTAGTGCGAATTTAAGCGTACAGCAGCAGCGCCCGAATGCAGGCGAGATACTACAAATGGTTACAAACTATTTTGTTAACGATATTAATTATTACAAGATCCGACTTCCATAAAAAAGCCGCACATTTCCCGTCCCACCGTCGTCCGAAAAAGCACTAATCGCACATTTCCGCCATATAGCCCCGAGTTTTCAACACTCTTTTCGTGATTCTGCACAAAACGCCTCGCTATCCAAAATGGGGGCATAGCCCCCATACCCCCACGCTTCGGATACGCTCCCACCTAATCCTTGGAGAAATTT
>CAMNMO010000218.1 GCA_946544695.1 uncultured Ruminococcus sp.
TGAAAGGAAGATGTGATATGTCAAGAGCATTGATAATAGGCGCAGGCGGAGTTGCGGGTGTTGTGATACACAAGTGCTGCCAGAACAGTGAGGTGTTCACCGATATCTGTATCGCAAGCCGTACAAAGTCCAAGTGCGACAAGTTCAGGGAGGAGCTTCAGGACAAGACCAAGACCAACATCACCACCGCACAGGTCAACGCCGATAACGTGCCCGAGCTGGTGGCGCTGATGAAGGAGTACAAGCCCGATATCTGCATAAATGTGGCACTGCCCTATCAGGATCTTCATATAATGGACGCCTGCCTTGAATGCAAGGTGGACTACCTCGATACCGCAAACTATGAGCCCGAGGACACTGCAAAGTTTGAGTACAGCTGGCAGTGGGCTTACCGTGAGAGATTCGAGAAAGCAGGCATAACCGCCATACTGGGCAGCGGCTTTGATCCGGGTGTTACGGGCGTTTTCTGCGCTTATGCACAGAAGCACTATTTCGATGAGATAAATTATATAGATATCCTCGACTGCAACGGCGGCGATCACGGTTATCCCTTTGCCACCAACTTCAACCCCGAGATAAATATCCGTGAGGTAAGCGCAAAGGGCAGCTATATACAGGACGGCAAGTGGGTCGAGACCGAGCCGATGGAGATAAAGAGGGTATACAACTTCGATCAGGTGGGCGAAAAGGACATGTACCTGCTTCACCATGAGGAGCTGGAAAGCCTTGCACTGAACATCAGGGGCATCAAGCGCATACGCTTTTTCATGACCTTCGGACAGAGCTACCTGACACACCTGAAATGCCTTGAAGACGTGGGCATGACTTCCATCGAGCCCATCATGTACGAGGGCAGGGAGATAGTTCCTCTCCAGTTTCTCAAAGCTGTTCTGCCCGACCCCGCAAGTCTCGGTCCCAGAACAAAGGGCAAGACAAATATCGGCTGTATCTTCAAGGGCAAGAAGGACGGTCAGGACAAGACCTACTATGTATATAATGTATGCGACCATCAGGAGTGCTACAAGGAGGTCGGCTCGCAGGCTATCTCCTACACCACAGGCGTTCCCGCAATGATAGGCGCCATGATGGTGCTGACAGGCAAGTGGAAGAGACCCGGCGTTTACAACGTTGAGGAGTTCGATCCCGATCCTTTCATGGAAGCACTGACCAAGTGGGGCTTGCCCTGGACAGAGAATTTCGACCCTGTGCTGGTAGACTGATAAAAACAAATGTCAGACCGTTTGCCCTGTGGCGGACGGTCTGAGTGATAATAGGAAAAAGCAGCGTGCGGTAAAACGTCAGCTGCGGACGGAGGGAACAACGATGACATTTGAAACTTTAGGTGAACGCACTGCCCCTGCGGTGCTGCTCATTCACGGCATGCTGTGCACAGCTGAGGACTGCAAGCCGTTCGGCAGATATCTGGCGGACGAGTATTTTGTGATAATGCCCACGCTTGACGGTCACGGCGATGACGGCACCGACCTGCTGACAGCAGAGGACGAGGCTGAGAAGATATATGCCTACCTTGCCGAAAACGACATAGACAGGCTTGCGCTGCTGCAGGGCAGTTCGATGGGCGCAGAGGTTGCACTGGCGGTCTATGACCTGCTGAATGCCAACGGCGTGCACGTAAACAGATGCTTTTTCGACGGCGGACCTTTCTTTGACTTTGACCCTGTGCGCAGACAGATGATGTACAAGGTGTTCTCAAAGCTTGTGAAGATATTCGAGTCGGGCGACCCCGACGAAGCTGTCAGCAAGATGAAGGAGAACAGGTTCTTCAGGTTCGTGGCGGGCAGCAAGGCAAAACAGTATGAGCCGCTCATAAAGTCTATGGCAAAAAACAAGCGCAGCTTTTCCGACAAGACCGTGAAGAACATGGTGAAGATATGCTATGGCTGCAAGCTGCCCTATTTCACCGAAGGCGAACAGCGCCGCATGATATTCTTCCATTCAAAGGAAGAACCTGCCGTAAAGTCAAGGGGGCGTCTTGTCAGGGCTTACCGCACGGCAGTCTATCGTGGCATAGACGGCTACCCTCACTGCGGCTTGCAGATACAGAAGCCGCAGGCTTACGCAAAGCTGCTCAAAAAGGCTGTAAAAGAAGGACTCTGACTAGGTTGTCTCGGGGGGTGATGACATGACCGTAAAGCAGAAGAAGGACCTGGCATTGCAGGTGATCGAGCGGCTTGAAAAGCAGTACCCCGATGCGGTCTGTTCGCTGACTTACGAAAAGCCCCACGAGCTGCTGATAGCCACCCGACTTTCCGCACAGTGCACCGATGCAAGGGTGAACATCGTCACGAAGGAACTGTTCGCAAAGTATCGCACCATCGAGGGATTTGCCGATGCGGACATCGCTGATATCGAGGAGATGATAAAGCCCTGCGGACTTTACAAGACGAAAGCGAAGTCCATAAAAGAGATGTGCATACAGCTGCGTGACGACTACGATTCGCAGTTGCCCGACACACTGGAGGAGCTGACAAAACTCAGCGGCATAGGCAGAAAGACCGCAAACCTCATCATGGGGGATATCTACCATAAGCCCGCAGTGGTCACCGATACCCACTGCATACGCATAACGGGCAGACTGGGTCTTGTTAAGAACAAGGAGCCTGCAAAGGTGGAGAACGAGCTTTGGAAGATACTGCCGCCCGACAAAAGCAGCGACCTCTGTCACAGGCTGGTGCTTTTCGGCAGAGAGTTCTGCACCGCAAGGAGCCCTAAGTGCGGCGGCTGCCCGCTGGGGGATATCTGCATTTCAAAAAGTGAATAGCAGGTGCTTTTGTGCACATCATAATACCGAGGGACGACCTCGGTATTTTTTTTACGGCTGTCCCATAGCCGAATTTTAGTTGGAGGTAGTTTTTATGGACAGAAAACTGACCGAGCTGCTGTGCGGCGACCGCAGCAGCCGTGAGTTCTTCGCAGGGCTTTCACCCGAGCTGCGAAGACTGCTGATGGAGCGTGATATCGGCAATTTCAAGGCGCTCAAAAGGGCGGCGGACGAATGCGGCGGCAGAACCTTTGCCGCAGACAGGGCTGACGTCGGGAAGGCGGCATCGGCAAGTGAGTGCACAGGTGCCGTGCCGCAGGGCAGCGATATGTCCTGCGAAAAGCGCAGCAGCATCGAAAGCGTCACCCCGTAAAACAGACGAGCCTTTGCCCCTTGTGCGGGTAAAGGCTCGGTCTTTATGTACACAGCGCAGCTTGTGCGGCTGCGCTTTAAGCTTACTCGAAGATGTCGTCAACGACCTCTCTGCCTGTGTCAAGAGTGTCGTCAATGACCTCGCCGCCGCCGCTGATGACATCGTCGATGCCTTCACCAACACGGCTCATAAGGTCGCCCGAATCGTCACGGTCTGTCATGTCGGAAGATGAGCTTTCACGGCGTGATGACGAGCTTTCCCTCACAGACGAGCTTTCCGCACGGGAAGTCTCCCTGCGCTTTGTCGTTGTCGTCTGTGCACGGGAGGTCACAGCCTCTCTTGTGGTGGTCACAGCGGTGCTTTCCTCGTATTCGCCCTGCTTGTACTCCGAGTCGTTCCTGTCGCCCGCCGAGCATGCTGTCACGACAGCTGCCGCCGACAGCGCACACAATGTCACTGCAAGATATTTCTTCATGGTGATCTTTCCTTTCTTTGCCTTTGATTTTTTCATGGCAAAAATAGTATTGCCCGAATATCTGCCGCTTATTCACAGCCGCATACACTTGCATGCGGATTTGTAAAATTTTATAAAAATCAGGAATATCCAATAATTTCCTTGTATTTGTCGGAGTATTGTGGTATAATTGAGTTATTATTTGCCCGTGTGAACTTTTCGGGCGATCTTGTTGTACACGGCTGACCTGTCGGGCAGTCTCAGCTATCCGTCGGTACACGCCGACATTCGCAGCCGTAAAAAATTTCTTTTTAGGAGAGTAAGAAAATGGAAAAGACAAATTTGGAAAAGCGTAATTCCTTTTCCAGCTCACTGGGCTTCGTGCTGGCGGCAGCAGGCTCGGCAGTCGGACTGGGAAACATCTGGCGTTTCCCCTACCTTGCAGCCAAAAACGGCGGCGGTATCTTTCTGGTGGTCTACCTGATACTGGCAGTCACCTTCGGCTTCACGCTGCTGGTAACGGAAGTCGCACTGGGCAGAAAGACCAGGCAGGGCTGCCTGACAGCCTACGGCAAGGTGCATAAAAAGTCGGCGTGGATAGGCGTTTTCGCTGAGATAGTGCCCTTCATGATACTGCCCTATTACTGCATAATAGGCGGCTGGGTGCTCAAATACTTCGCAGTGTTCGTCACGGGTGACAACCTCAAAGCGGCTGAGGACGGCTATTTCGGGGACTTCATCACATCTCTGCCCTCACCCGTGATCTATGACTTCATCTTCCTTGCAGCCACAGCGTTCGTCATCTACAAGGGCGTTAACAAGGGCATTGAAGCCATCAGCAAGGTGCTGATGCCGCTGCTGCTGCTGGCGATAATAGGCATTTCCATATTCTCCCTGACGCTCAAGGGCGATGGCGGCAGAACAGGTCTTGAGGGTTTCAAGATATTCGTTGTGCCCGATATTTCGGGCATGGGTCCAAAGGAACTGTTCGGAGTCGTGCTCGATGCGATGGGTCAGCTGTTTTACAGCATCAGCGTCGCTATGGGCATCATGGTCACCTACGGCTCGTATTTCAGTGATGACGACAACCTGATGAAGTCGGTCAACCGCATCGAGATATTCGATACTCTGGTGGCTTTCCTGGCAGGCGTCATGATAATACCCTCAGTTTACGCCTTTCTCGGTGATGACGGACTGACGCAGGCAGGTCCGGGACTGATGTTCGTGGCACTGCCCAAGGTGTTTGCGGCAATGGGTCCTGTGGGCAGATGGATAGGCGCTGCCTTCTTCCTGATGGTGCTGTTTGCAGCGCTGACAAGCTCCATGTCCATTCTCGAAGCTGTCGTTTCGGGTCTTATGGACAAGTTCAAGTGGTCAAGGACAAAGGCTGTCGTTGTTGAAACAGCCGCTGCACTGGCACTGGGCGTCGTTATCTGTCTGGGCTACAACATCTTCTACTTCGAGCTGAAAATGCCCGCAGGCGGCACAGGTCAGCTGCTTGATGTGTTCGACTACCTCAGCAACAATATCCTCATGCCCGTCGTGGCAATAAGCACCTGCATACTCATCGGCTGGATAGTAAAGCCCTCGACCATCATCGACGAGGCTACCAAAAACGGCGAGAAGTTCGGCAGGCGCATCATGTATATAGTCATGATAAAGTTCATAGAACCCCTGCTGCTGTTCATACTGCTGCTGGGCGCCTTCGGACTGTTCTCGTGACCTGTTGAAAAACGCATAAACAGCGGGCGGTGCATCTTTTGCGCTGCCCGCTTTTTTTGTGAC
>CAMNMO010000219.1 GCA_946544695.1 uncultured Ruminococcus sp.
TCTCTCCCCCCGCCGAAGGCGGGGGGAGAGAAAACAACTCAATAAATTATCCTTGTTATACTTATTTTTTAGTGCTGTTTTAAAGGGATAACCACATTTCATAATGCCAAATGCCATACGAGCATGACAGCACAAAAATACAGCTGTGTTTTGTCAAAATTGATTTCCGTGGCGGACCGCCACGCAGGACTGCCGGAGTGCAGGTCATTTGCGTGGATATCAGCCCCGACAGGGCGGTTAGTTTAAATTAACTTACTTTGATGAAAAGTTTGTGTAAGCCCTTGAAAAATCAGTTTATATATGTTATAATACTATCAGCCTATATGCTGAACAAGGGAGGCGTTTGTATGATAAAAATCAAAAATCATCTGGGTACCATAGGTATCTCAACGGGCTATTTAAGACAGCTTATATCCGCCACAGCCGAAAGCAGCTTCGGTGTTGCGGGACTTAACGCATACGGCGCTAAGCAGGGCGTTTATGCCATGCTAAAGAGAGAGAACACCACTAAGGGCGTCATAATCTCGCAGGAGGGTGACGAACTTGTTGTGGACCTGCATATCACAGTGACCTACGGCGTCAATGTGGGTGCCATAGTTGACAGCATTATCCATAAGGTCAATTATGCGCTGACCAACGAAGCAGGTGTGGCAGTCAAAGCGGTCAATGTTTATGTTGATGAGATGACCGACTGACGGTCATGGCGGTCTTTCGGATCATAGATTAGGAGGAAAGAGCAGTGATAGACGGAAATATGCTGCGCCGTGCATTCATCAGCGGTGCGCACAGTATCACAAACAAGAAGAGATCGGTGGACGAGCTGAACGTGTTCCCCGTGCCTGACGGCGACACAGGTTCAAACATGTCCATGACTATAAATAACTCGGTGGCAGAACTGGAAAACCTTGAGGATACCGTACCTTGCAGCACAGTCGCAAGCACAGCGGCTTCCTGCCTGCTGAGAGGTGCAAGGGGCAACTCGGGCGTTATACTTTCGCTGATATTCAGGGGCTTTGCAAAGGGTCTTGCAGGCAAGAGCGAGATGTCTGCCGAAGACCTGGTAAATTCGCTGGAGCTGGGCGTTCAGGGCGCATACAAGTCTGTTATGAAGCCCACTGAGGGCACCATACTCACCGTTGCAAGGGAGTCTGCCGAAAAGGCGAGGGAATCGCTGAGGAGCACAAATGATGTCAGGGCGATAATGTCAGATATCTGCAAACAGGCTAAGGAAACACTGGATAAAACACCCACCCTGCTGCCCGCACTGGCAAAGGCAGGCGTGGTCGATGCAGGCGGAATGGGTCTGCTGATAATATTTGAAGCTATGCGTGATGTGTTCGACGGCGGCGAGGTCGTTGAACAGACCGCACAGACCGCAGCACCCGCCACCACCGAGGCTGTTGGCGCTGTGACGGTAGACAGCTTCTCGTCTGTTGTGGGACAGTATGATACTGTTATACACTTCACCTACTGCACAGAGATGCTGATAACCAAAAAGCCCGACTGTGACGACCCCATCAAGCTCAGGGCTTATCTGGAGACCATCGGTGACTGCGTCGTTGTGGTCGATGATGACGAGATAATCAAGGTGCATGTTCATACGAACAATCCCGGCAAGGCGATAGAAAAGGGTCTGGAGTTCGGTTACATAAACTTCCCGAAGGTGGAGAACATGAAGCTGCAGCATGAGAAGGAGCAGAAAAAGGCAAAGAGTTCCTTCGTGCCCGCCGAGCAGACAAATGAGTTCGGCTTTGTGGCAGTGGCTGCGGGCAGCGGTATAGAAGCGCTGTTCAAGGACGTTGGCGTTGACTGCGTGGTAAAGGGCGGTCAGACCATGAACCCCTCCACTCAGGATATCCTGGAAGCTATAATGTCCTGCCCCGCAAAGACCGTATTCGTGCTGCCCAATAACAAGAACATCATCATGGCGGCTGAACAGGCAGTCAAGCTGGCTGACAGAAAGGTCTGCGTTTTGCAGACAAGGACCATACCGCAGGGTATGTCCGCAATGCTGGCTTATGACCCCGATGCTGACTTCAATACCAACCGCATCGAAATGACTGCGGCGATAGAGAGAGTATCCACAGGTCAGATAACCTTCGCAGCAAGGGATTCGGACTACGAGGGCAGGGATATCAAACAGGGCGAGATACTTGCTATGGATAACGGCAAGCTGTCCTTCGTTGATAAGGATCTGGCAAAGGCGGCATTCAAGCTGACCAAAAAGCTGGTAAAGGGCGACAGCTCATATATCACCATAATCTACGGCGCAGATGTTACCGATGATGCGGCAGAAGCGCTGTACAAGCAGGTGAGCGCAAAGTATTCGGGTCTTGATGTGAATCTGATAAACGGCGGACAGCCCGTTTATTACTATATTATCTCAGTGGAATGACATGCAGGGCTGCGCAGTGATGTGCAGCCCTTTTCAGGGAGGTGTTGTATGGAGATACGTGTGCTCAGGTATTTTCTGGCAGTCGCAAGGGAGCAGAGCTTTTCTCTGGCTGCCGAAAGACTTTATCTGTCGCAGCCCACATTGTCAAGGCAGCTCAGGGAGCTGGAGGAGGAGCTGGGCAAAAAGCTGCTGGTGAGGAGCAGCAAGGGCGTCACGCTTACTGAGGAAGGCATGATGCTGCGCAAGCGTGCGGAAGAACTGGTGGAGCTGATGGACAAGACCGAGCAGGAGATCCGTGACAGCAGCGAGAATATGGCGGGCAAGGTCTGCATAGGCGCAGGCGAGACCTATGCGGTAAAGCTGATAGCAGATACCGCAAGAAGGCTCCAGGAGGAATACCCCGATATAAAGTACAGCATTTACAGCGCTGACGGTGCTGATGTGCTGGAAAAGCTGGATAAGGGCTTGCTGGATTTCGGGCTGGTGTTCCGTGAGGTGGACGCTGCGAAATATGAACAGGTCGAGATACCGCTGAGAGATACATGGGGCGTGCTGATGCGGCGTGACAGTCCGCTGGCGGCAAAGGAAAAGATAACTTTTGATGAGTTGAAAACGCTGCCGCTCATACTTCCACGCCAGGCGAACCACAACCTGCTGCTGACAGACAGGATAGGTGTCAGCGAGAATGAACTGAACATTGCGGCGCAGTATAATCTGGTGTATAATGCATCGGTGATGGTCAGCGAGGGCATGGGCTATGCGCTGACCTTCGATAAGCTGATAAATGTAAGCGGCGACAGCAAGCTGTGCTTCCGCCCGCTGGAACCCCGCTTTGAAGCCGAATGCAGGTTCGTCTGGAAACGTTACCCCGTGTTCAGCAAGGCAGCAGGGAAGTTCCTGGAATACTTTAAAGAATATATGGAAGATAATAGCAGCGAAACATAAAAGAAACGAGGATTTGAATAATGAGGATAAACGGACTGATCTTCGATATGGACGGACTGATGGTCGATACCGAAAAGCTGCTGACCAGATTCTGGCGTGAAGCTGCGGCGTTCTACGGCTGGAACATGACGCAGGAACATGTGCTGGGCATAAGATCGCTGGCAGGGAAGTACGCAGGTCCCAAGCTGCAAAGAGAAGTTGCGCCCGATTTTGACTACGCAAAGGTCAGGCTGAAAAGGATAGAACTGATGAATGCCTACATAGCCGAAAACGGCATCGAAAAAAAGGCGGGACTTGATGAACTTATCGCCTACGGCAAGAACAGCGGGCTGCGGCTGGCGGTTGCGACTGCCACCGATAATGTGCGCACCAAGCTGTATCTGGAGTCCATCGGGGTGTACCACCATTTTGACAAGATAGTCTGCGGCAATATGGTAAAAAGTTCCAAGCCAGACCCTGACATCTATATAACAGCATCGGCGGAGCTTGGCTTGCCTGCGGGCGAATGCATTGCGCTGGAGGATTCGCCAAACGGCATAAAGTCCGCAAAGGGCGCAGGCTGCGTGCCCGTGTTCGTGCCCGACCTTTCTCAGCCCGACCCCGAAACTGCGGGGCTGATGTATGCATGCTGCGAGACCCTTGCGCATGTCATACCCATCATCGAAAAGCTGAACAATGAGTAATAAAATGTCGTTATAACAGCCTTTCGGCGGTGTCCCAGCCTGCACCTGTGTATAAAATAGTGCAGGCACATAATAATAAAAAACGGTCGGCAATGGAATGCATTCTTCATTGCCGACCGTCCTTTGTTGTTCGCAAATAAAAAGGCCCCCGATATTTCGGGGACCGATTTGACGATTATAAAATTATCAGCCAAAAGCCCTGACGCCCTTGATGGAAGCGGAAATGATGCCTGCATCTGCAACATTTACTGCGCCGTCATTGTTGACATCGGCTGCATCGGCAGCACCCAGCGCCTTAAAACCATTGATGTGTGCGGTAACAGCGGAAAGATCTGCAACGTTCACAACGCCGTCACCGTTAACATCACCCTTCACATCTTCGATCGCAGCGACCTGCCCCTTAAAACCCTCACCGATCTCGGCTTCATCACTTACAACAGCAAATGCGCTGATCTCAACGACTGTGTCAGTGTTGATCTCAGGGGCGTTGTCAGCGACAGTGACACATTCAGCGGCTGACTTGCTGCCCAGCTCGGGGGTACAAAAAGCTGCATCGGCGAATGCAGCAACAGAAAAACTGCCCATGCTTATGATCGCTGCAAACATAGCTGCCATCGACTTGACGTTCATCATCTTCTTCATACTGCATACCTCCGTTCAGATTTTTGTTATATATTAAAAACAAATTACAATGTCGAAATTAAAAATTCTTTTAACTATTGAAAGTTTCAAAAAAACCGCATCAGATACTTTCATATTATCCTGATACGTTCATTTCTTACTATAATTATAATATCACAACACAATATAAAAGTCAACAGTTTGATAAACACTTTGTATCAATTTACATAAAGCGAAGTTAATTAATTTGACCTATTGACATTTCGACTAAATACATGCGCTGCCACTTTAACGCAATGCTGTATTATCGGCTGAAAAGGCGGATATCTGCCACGAAATAAAGCGGCGTAAGGTTGAAAATGCGGGGGAGATGTGCTATAATATTAACAAAGTTCACCATGCAATCAGAATAAAAAGGAAAGTAAAAATGAGAAAGATAATGTTTTTTGACATCGACGGTACGCTGATACCCGAAAGAAGCGGCGCAGGTGTGCCGAAAAGTACGCTGAAAGCCCTTGAAATGGCGCATGCGGCAGGGCACCTGCTTTATGTGAACACAGGCAGACCTGCGGTCAATGTGGACAGCGATGTGCGTGACCTGGGATTTGACGGCTACGTTTTCGGCTGCGGGACGATGGTGGTCTGTGAGGGCAGAGAAATACTGTACAAAACAGTGGTCAGAAAGCTTTGCGGACACACTGTTAAGCTGCTGCGTGAATGTGATGCCGTGCC
>CAMNMO010000220.1 GCA_946544695.1 uncultured Ruminococcus sp.
CTTCTGTCCCTCGCAGAGAGGTCCCCACGCCTGCGGAACACAGCCGTATTTGCGGATCTCTGCGATAGTGTCCTCCTGCGGGAAGAACGGGTGCAGCTCTATCTGATCGACCATTGGTGCGGTGTCGCTGTTTAGTGCCAAGTCCACCACACGCTCGGCGCTGAAATTTGAAACGCCTATCGCACGAATGTAACCGTCCTTCATCAGCTTTTCCATAGCCCTCCACGACCCGAAATAATCGCCATAAGGCTGGTGGATAAGGTATAAGTCCAGGTAATCAAAGCCGAGGGCTTTCAGCGACTTATCAAAGGCTTTGAGGGTGTTCTCATACCCTGCGTCCTGCACCCATAGCTTTGAGGTTACAAACAGCTCCTCACGGGGTATACCGCTTACCTTGATCGCCCTGCCGACTGCCTCCTCGTTGAAGTACGAAGCCGCTGTATCTATCAGCCGATAGCCGAGTTTCAGGGCATCTGCAACGTGCCGCTCGCAGTCCTGCTTTATCATAAATGTGCCGAAGCCAAGCATCGGCATTTCCACTCCGTTTGAAAGGATCATATTTTTCATGCGCTCCACCTCTTTTGTTTTATTATACATCATTTTTTCGTTATTGTACAATACAAATCACTGATAGAGGTATAAGTCCGAATTATAGCGGTTGACATATTGTGGAAGATATGCTATACTGAACAAAAGGCGGTGATGTGATGATAGAAATTTATATGCTCGTGCAGCTTGTGGCTATTGCCGACTGCGGCACAATGTCAAAAGCGGCGGAACATCTGCATTTAAGTCAGCCTGCGCTCAGCAGGACGGTGAACAAGCTGGAAGATATGATAGGCGTAAAGCTGTTTGAGAGGGGCAAAAACAAGGTCGAACTGAATGATAACGGCAGGCTTGCAGTGGAGCTTGCAAGGAAGATCATCGACGACAACAACGCCCTGACCGAGCGTGTTCGAGCCTTTGATCTCAGCCACAGGACTATTTCTGTTATATCCTGTGCGCCTGCACCGCTGTGGCAGCTTGTCCCGACACTTTCGGAGCAGTTCCCCGATATGAAGATCTCGAGCGAGATGAAGTACCACGAGGACTTTTTGAACGAGCTTACAAACGGCAGCTGTCAGATACTTGTCACGCCCTTTGAGGTAAGCGAGGATAACATCATCTGCAAACGTTTTTTCGAGGAGCAGCTTTATCTTTCCGTGCCGCCTGCACACCCGCTGGCAGGGTATGATGAGGTGCATTTTTCCGACCTTGACGGCGAAACTATGCTGCTGTTTTCAGACCTCGGTTTCTGGCACGAGGTGAATCACAAGCACACCCCGAACACAAAGTACATCGTGCAAAGCGAATATGATGCTTTGGACGAGCTGATAAAGGCATCAGCCCTGCCGTCATTTTCATCAAGCGTGACGTTAAAAATGCCGCAGCACGGCAACCGTGTAAATATACCGATAGCCGACGATGCCGCAAAAGCAACATTTTACTGCTGCTGGCGAAAAGAGGATAACAAGCGGTTCAAGGGGCTTGCGAAGTGGCTTGATGATGCAAGGGGTGATACATTTTGAAGATAGCTAACGGAATGGAATTTGTCAATGACGACCGAGTGATAGGCAAATGGGAAAATATCGGCTGGACAAGCAGTACGGATAGTCTTTCGGTCACAGACCTGAATGAGAAAAGCGGAGAATATAATATCCTGTTTTTCTCCCGAACTTTCAGCTATTTTATCTGATAGAAACAGCAAATTCAAAAATCCGAAGTGTTACTCATTTGCAGCACTCAGCGGGACGGAAAAGCCCTCAGAGATCATTTTCATAGACTTCTGAGGGCTGTGCACAAAAAATCATAGTATCGTTTCTGGGCATTCAAAGTAAAAATAACATTTGTGTACAAACGAAATATTTCATACTCTTATATAACACTAATTAATATGGCATACTATTTTATGACATCATAATGCAGAACAATTACTATTCTTCTTCGAGTATAATGAAAACTGTGCCTATACCATTTGAATAATGAAGCGCAACGCTTGGGTGCGGGGTATCTAAACTATATTCATAATCACTTATATACCCATTTTCAGATAGTTCTTTCAGCACCGGCTCGATCAAATCGACTTTTTCATCCAGACTTGCTTTTTTATACTCTTCGGAACTTGTAACTTCTGATATTGACCTGCTAACGATTTTTATAGTATTTGAAGAAACACTATCTAAAGAAGAAGCACCGTCCGAAGAAGATCTGCCGTCCCGATCAGATGAAGTATCGAGCTCAATTATGGGATCGGTATCTATTGATGCACTCGCTTTATTTCGCTTGCCTGTTAAAAAACACAAAAAGGAAATAGAGAAAATCATAATTATCGTTATACATAATGCTATTTTTTTCATTTTTATCACCCTTTATTGATCAGCGTTTATAATATCAATAACAACAGCCGGATCGTAAGCGGGATCAGCAACGTCATATACAAGAAATCCGATCTTTATGCTTTTACCTTTGAATCAGGAAATATCAACATTATAGTCTTTCCGACCTGTATAGAATGCAGTGTGATCTCCAACGGCAAAATTGATACTTTCATTTTAACTTCTCCAGTATAAATATACTACAGCAAAATAAACATTTTGTCAACAAATTAACAATACATATATTGAGGATTCGTATAACTAAAGCTAATCAAATAATTGTATCACATAATAATTATTGAAAACGCCCATTTGGTTTTGTAAACTACAATTAAAAGGTTAGTGGTGTAACAATCAGAACATGATAATATAAAAGCTGTGCTCTCTGCACACCTACCGCAGAGGACATAGCCTTTGTCACATCATACCGCTGAAAAATATACAGCTTTCAGTGACAGATCTTTTGATGAAACATGGAACGAATACACGTTATTATAACTTGCGGTCTCACAGTTGTTTTCCCAATGGTCAAACTGTAAGCCTTCTTCCGCCGCAGCAGCCCTTCCCCGCCGAAAATCATTTACGCCATCTCACAAAACAGCAAACGCTCCCTGAGCCGCCAGAGAGCGTTTTATTCGTTATGCAGTTTTGGTGATCCTGCCCTTATCATGAAACATCATTATCATAAACACTGCCGCCACCAGTATCATCGGAACATATTCAAATACAGTTGTAATTGCGCCGAGATCGGCATTTTCGGGGATATTGCCCTGATACAGAAGGTTTGCCAGCGCCCCCTGACTTTCATTGAACATATAATGTCCGATCACCGCAGGGAAAACGCTGTCCGTCTTTTTCGTCAGCCACATAAGGAACACGCCGTAAAGCGTGAGCTGTATCATTCTTCCGCCGCACATGATAAAAGCATCGGTGATCACGCCGTCACAGCCTGCCATATCCATCGGCAGATGCCACAGTCCCCACACGATACCGCTCACGATACAAGTACCGACCGTGCCGAACAGCGGCTCCATTTTCCGATCCATATACCCACGCCAGCCAAGCTCCTCACCGATCAGACCGATAGACATGACCGCCGACATAGCTGCAAGGGTGAATATATTTGAAAGCACATTCTGTGCCGTGAAACCGCTGAGCCAATCGCTGTGTCCGCTTATAATAATGGGCATCAGAAATTTTGCGGAGAAGCAGATAAGCGGCAGCCCGAATGCCAGCAGATACCATTTGAAATTACCGCTGAGTTTCAGGTGCAGCTTCATATCACGGAAGCCCTCTTTAGTGACGGCTCTTGCAATAAGGCTTGCAATGGCAGGGGAAAAGGAAAATACCATGTATATGATATAGAACGCCATATTTGAGACTTTCAAAGGCTTTATGCAAAGAACGAAAAGCAGCATGAATGCAAACACGGTCAGCAAATAGATACCAAGCTGCTTCACATTTTCATTTTTAGTGCTCATACTGCTCCACCCCTTTCAGATACAGCTTACAGGTGATACGGTAGGAAAGATAATACAGCCCAAGACACACCACTGAACCGACCGACAATACCAGCGAACTGTTTTCGGGGCTGAATAACTTTCTTCCCATTTTGAAAACAGGCTCAAAATGCTCTTTAAAGATAACAGATAAGGCAGAAAATGCAAGTGCCGCCAGCACCAGACAGCTAAGCTTTATATAGCTGCCCCTTTTACTGCCGAAACGGTAAACGAACGGGATATCGATTGCACGAAGAAGTATCTGCACAAAGCAAAGCGGAAATGCCATACCGCTCAGCTGTACGGCTTCTGCCTTCCCATTGTCGTCAGCGAATGCCTGATAGCCAATATCAGTCAACTGCAGCGTGAACATAAACAGCACTATCATTGCGAAGACGATCTCGTATTTCACACGGAGAAATCCCTTGTAGCCGTCGGGCGATGCAGTTATCCAGTAGCCCCACAGCTTGCGGTCATCACCCCGTATTACAAGCATCTGCATAGCCCCTGCCGCAAGAAAGCCTGCGAGAAGCCCGCTGATACGCAGTTTGTCATGAGCCGAAGCAGGTATCCCTCCACTCAAAAGCAGCAGCACAATGATCGGAGTTAAGCCACAAAGTATCATAGAGAGAACAAACAGACGGTTCTGCTTCCATTCCTTGTAAATAAGTCCTGTCATTACGGCTCTCTCCTTTCGTGAGACCTCCACATCGCAAGGAAGAATAAAACGCATATCATAACAAACGCTGTCACGATATAAAGCGTTGTTTTACCCGAGACCAATGATGTCACGAACCTGTTCAATGCTTCCTCAGAGATCAGTTCACTGCTCTTTGCAGACTGTTCTGCGGCACTATCATCACTCAGCATTTCTTTTCCCGATGAAAACAGACCAACAACTTTCAGTATCAGTCCTGCACCAAGAAATGCGACAATGCCAGTTATCTCCAGATCTTTTTTCGTTTTGGCAAACATGATGATATAGCTGTACAGCACATCTATCAGCATAACGGCACAAACTGCCCCGAGATAAATATTCAGCATAAGGCGTACAGGATCGATCTGCGCCGCACCGATATTGATACCCGCTATTAGTCTGCATACCAATGCATAAGCCGCTGATAACAGTCCGAAAAACAATACGCAGCACAGCTTGGTCATCAGATCGGTCATCGCCTGCTGTTTTGCAGTGGGCGGAAGAACAAATGAATACCTCTTCCAGCCCGAGCTGATATCGGCTTTCTGCAAGCCGTTATTTGTGCCTGCCATAAACCCGCCTGTCAGTGCGATAACAGCTGAACAAAGCATTACTATACTCAGCAGGTCCCCGTCCATTTCAGGGTCTCCCGATCGTTCGCCTATTATTATCGGTGTCAGCAGCAGCAGCGACAGCAAAAGGAGCAATAT
>CAMNMO010000221.1 GCA_946544695.1 uncultured Ruminococcus sp.
TTACAGCCGTAATGCATGTTCAACCCTTTGTATTACGCAAAAATTGATTTCCGTGAAATCTTGTGAAAAAAATATTGACTAAATAATGAAATTATGCTATTATTATAAAGAGTGCAATATACTGAATGTCATTTACCATAGAGCGGGCAGAAAATGGTGTACAAAGCGTGCTGCCTGCGAAGGTCCACAGTTATTGCAGGATATGGAAAAGGGGTAAAAACGGATATGGCAATCATCAAATTAAAGCCCGCCTTCAAGGACTACCTGTGGGGCGGCACAAGGCTGAGAGACGAGTACGGCAAGGAATGCGACTACGACAAGGTAGCCGAGAGCTGGGAGCTTTCCTGCCACAAGGACGGTCCGAGCATGGTGGAAGACTATGAGAACGGCGGCATGATGACGCTGGAGGACTACATCACAAGGGCAGGCAGACAGGTGCTGGGAAAGAACTGCGAAAAGTTCGGGAACTTCCCCATACTGATAAAGCTCATCGACGCCAAGGACAACCTTTCGGTGCAGGTGCACCCCGACAATGAATACGCTATGCGTGTTGAGGGTGAGTACGGCAAGACCGAGATGTGGTACGTGGTGGACTGTGACGAGGGTGCCGAGCTGCTGTACGGTTTCAAGCATGAGATAAGCAAGGACGAATTCGCACAGCGCATAGCTGACAACACCCTGCTTGAAGTAACACAGAACGTCCCCGTGCACAAGGGCGATGTGTTCTTCATAAAGTCGGGCACGCTGCACGCTATCGGCAAGGGCATACTTATCGCTGAGATACAGCAGAATTCCAACACCACCTACCGTATCTACGACTACGGCAGAGTCGGCAAGGACGGCAAGCCGAGAGAGCTGCATGTTGAAAAGGCAAAGGACGTGACCAGGCTCGCACCCGCCGAGCAGTATCCCGATACGCCCGCTGTCAATAAGAACGGCGCAACTATCAAGCTGATGGCTAAGTGCGAATATTTCACCACATATAAAGTTGACATTGATGAAAAGGCTGAGTTCGAGGCTGATGACAGCTCGTTCGTGAGCCTGCTGATACTGGAGGGCGAGCCCTTTGTTACCGACGGTGAGCCAGAGCCCGCTGCGGAAAAAGCTTACAACACCAAAAAGGGTGACAGCATCTTCGTTACTGCGGGCACAGGCAGGTTCACCGTTGAGGGCAAGTGCAGCCTGATACTTACGAGGATAGACGAGGTCTGAAAAATGACTTTTGAGGAGTTCAGAGCTGAGGCTGACAAGCTTACATATCTTTATCTTGACAGGTCATACGATCTCGGTGACAACGACCTTATCGTTGAACTTACGGCGGCTAAGACCGAAGAAAGCACGGCGGAAGATGATGAAGCTGTGCGCTCTGAGTTCGGGGAGAAGGCGGCAAAGCTTGCAAAGGGCTGCCGCAGGATAGTCCCCGATGAAAGCAGGAAATGGCGGCTGACCTTTGAGGGCTGCATAGCGTCCGCTGTGATAAACGAAAGCTATTGGAGCCAGACAGCGGCACTGTTGATAAAGAAGGCAGGATATGCGTAACAGAAAACTCTGACTGGCTGGACTACCTCAGAAAAGCCACCTTTGCAAATGAGATATACGGCGGCATAAAGCATTATGAGATACGCTGCCTTGAACATATCATCAATGCGGCTGCAAACAAGGCACCGCTCGTCGTGGCGCTGTGAGGGCGGCATAATATCGTAAAACAGGACTGCACGCTTCGGCGGAACAGTCTGTTATAAAAGGTATAAGGAGAATTGGAAGATGAAGTACTACATTGGTATCGATCTTGGTGGAACAAACATCAAGGCGGGAGTTGTGAGCGAGGAATTTGAGATCGTCGCAAAGGCAAGCTGCAAGACCGACCTGCCCAGACCCGGTGAGGAGATCTGCGCTGATATGGCTAAGGTCGCACTGGAAGCTGTCAGGGAGGCCGGACTGACCCTTGATGATATCGAGGCTGTCGGCATCGGCACACCGGGCACCGCAAATTCCGAGACAGGCGTTATCGAGTATTCAAACAATCTGGGATTTCTGAACTTCCCTGTTGTAAAGCTGATGAAGACCCACATCGACAAGCCCTGCTATGTTGAGAACGACGCTAACGCTGCGGCTTACGGTGAGTTCGTTGCAGGCGCTGCAAAGGGCGCCAACGATGCTGTGTGCATCACCCTGGGCACAGGTGTCGGCGGCGGCATCATCATCAACAAGAAGATATACTCGGGCTTCAACTTCGCAGGCGCCGAGATAGGCCACACCGTTATCAATGTGGACGGTCCTCAGTGCACCTGCGGCAGAAAGGGCTGCTTCGAGGTATACTCCTCCGCTACGGGTCTTATCAGAATGACTAAGGAAGCTATGGAGAAGCACCCCGAAAGCGTGCTGCACGCTGAGGCTGAGGAACACGGCAAGGTATCCGCAAGAACAGCCTTCAATGCCATGAGAAAGGGCGATGCCACTGCCAAGCAGGTGGTGGACGACTACATCAGATACCTGGCTTGCGGTATCGCTAATACCATTAACATCTTCCAGCCCGATATCCTCTGCATAGGCGGCGGTGTCTGCAATGAGGGCGACCCGCTGCTGCTGCCCCTGAAGGAACTGGTGGCTAAGGAAGTCTACACAAGGAACTCCGATAAGAACACCGAGATCGTTATTGCAAAGCTTGGCAATGATGCAGGCATAATCGGTGCGGCATTCCTGGGACTGAACAAGTAAAAGCGGGAGAAATGATATACCGCATCCTGTAAAAATATACCGATGAAAGACGGGAGGCTAGGCTATGAGTTTAAAGGACAAGATAGCAAACGCTGCGGGAAACGCAAAGGAATTCGTTGAGAGCGGCAAGCTCAAAGACAGTATCGACAAGACAGTCGCACCCGTAAGGGAATATGTGCAGAGCGGAAAGCTCAAAGATGATGCGGACAGAACAGTCAAGTCTGCCAGAGAATTCGTCGGCAGCGGCAGACTGGGCGAGGAAGCAGGCAAAGCTGTGCAGAAAACAAAGGACTTCGTGACAAGCGGAAAGCTCAAGGAAGATGTGAGCAAAACTGTGGCACCCATGAAGGAGTATGTTACAGGCGGCAGACTCAAGGAGGACGCTGCACGTACAGTCGATACGGTCAAGAGCGTGCTGAGCGGCGAGGACGTTGTGGCAAGGCGCAAGGCTGAGGAAAAAGGCAAGCCCACCGAAGCCATAGTCGAAGTTGAGCCCGAGGACGCTGTACCCGAGGATAACGGGGACGACAGCGGCAAGGCATGATACAGATTGGAATGATGTGAATTGAAGATCAGGCTGGAACGTCTGCATATTATAGGGCTGTCACTGCTGGCTGTGGGGATAGGCGTGTTCATCTTCGGTATGGTGATACTGGCAAAATGCGTGGGCATGAAGGATATCTCCGAACTCAGCCTTGATGACCTGAAAGAAGGCATGTACGTTAAAGGCACTGTGACAAACGTGATGGAGGGTTATCCCCTGAAATTAAACTCGATGGAGAGCGAGCCTGTTGTGGTGTACACCACCGATTCGCAGGAGACCTCGACGGCGGCTTTCACGGCATACCTGTTCACACGTATGAACAATGATAAAGACGAATACGTCTGTGTGGCTGTTGACCAGTACTATTACACTGATATGTTCATGCAGTTTTTCCTCGATGACGAGACCTCTGCACCGCAGCCGTTCGAGTTCGAGGGGATAGTCACACATACAGATGATATGGAAAAGCGCATAATAAGCAGTGCCGACGGCTGGCACAACAGCTATGCTGCGCTGTATTATAATGGTGTAAATACCGACAAGCTGAACAGCAGCACGGTATCGGCAAATTACATACGCATGAAGCCGCTCAGCCACAGGAAGCTCTGGTGGCTGTACAGCATACCCTTCCTGTTCGCAGGAACCGCATTCATGGTCGTAGCGGGCAGACCCCGCAGAAAAAACAGTAAATGATGCGCCTAACGGCTGCCTCAATATATTCAAAAAGAAGGTAATGAAAATGTCAAGTAACTATTTTTGCGAGGGCGTTGACAAAGCCCCTCAGAGATCGCTGTTCAATGCACTGGGCATGACTAAGGAGGAAATGGAAAGACCTCTGGTAGGTATAGTTTCTTCCTACAATGAGATCGTTCCCGGTCACATGAACATCGACAAGATCGTTGACGCCGTAAAGATGGGCGTTGCAATGGCAGGCGGCACACCCGTTGTGTTCCCCGCTATCGCAGTCTGCGACGGTATCGCTATGGGTCATCAGGGCATGAAGTATTCACTGGTGACAAGAGACCTGATCGCTGATTCCACCGAATGTATGGCGCTGGCACACCACTTTGACGCACTGGTAATGGTGCCCAACTGCGATAAGAACGTACCCGGTCTGCTGATGGCTGCGGCAAGGGTCAATGTTCCTACCGTATTCGTTTCGGGCGGTCCCATGCTGGCAGGTCATGTAAAGGGCAAAAAGACTTCCCTCTCCAGCATGTTTGAAGCTGTCGGCTCATACAACGCAGGCACCTTCACTCTGGACGATGTGCAGGAGTTCGAGGATAAGGCATGTCCTTCCTGCGGTTCCTGCTCGGGCATGTACACCGCAAACTCCATGAACTGCCTGACAGAAGTGCTCGGCATGGGTCTGAGAGGAAACGGTACTATCCCCGCAGTTTATTCTGCAAGACTGAAGCTGGCTAAGCAGGCAGGCATGCAGGTAATGGAACTGCTCAGAAAGAATATCCGTCCCCGTGATATCATGACCGAGAAGGCTTTCAGGAACGCTATCGCTGCTGATATGGCACTGGGCTGCTCAACAAACTCCATGCTCCACCTGCCCGCTATCGCACATGAATGCGGCATCGACCTGAACCTGGAGCTGGTAAACGAGATATCCGAAAAGACACCCAACCTCTGCCACCTGGCACCTGCGGGTCATACTTATATGGAAGACCTCAACGAAGCAGGCGGCGTTTACGCTGTTCTGGGCGAGCTGGCTAAGAAGGATCTCATCTATACCGACTGCATGACATGCACAGGCAAGACCGTTGCAGAGAACATCGCAGGCGTTGAAAACAAGGATACTTCCATAATCAGACCCATCGACGATCCGTTTATGCCCAACGGCGGTATCGCTGTGCTCAAGGGCAACCTGGCACCCGATACCTGCGTAGTCAAGAGATCGGCAGTCGCTCCCGAAATGCTCAAGCATGAAGGCCCTGCAAGGGTGTTTGACAGCGAGGAGGAAGCTATCACTGCTATCCGTGGCGGCAAGATCGTTCCCGGTGATGT
>CAMNMO010000222.1 GCA_946544695.1 uncultured Ruminococcus sp.
GAGCATTAGCAACAGGAGTCCATGTGCACTTGAACTGGTGATACTTCTCGCTGTACTCAACGTTGGTAACAACAGGATACTTGGAAGTGGTAGAACCTACGTTTACAGTAGCGGTAACGCCCTTGAAACCGTAGTTGACAACGCCTACCATGTCGCCGCCGCTTGCGGTCAGATCCTGATCAGCCAGATACAGCTTAGTGCCGTTAACATTTGCGCCGTCCTTGATCTTCAGGTAGTAAGTACCCAGCAGACCGTCAGAATCCAGAGTAGCGGGAGAGGTAGACATGGCTACTACGATGTACTCATTATCAGCTGCGATGAAGTTTTCCATAGGTGAACCCAGACGGATCTCCTGATCGAAATCAGCACCCTCGAAGATCTTGGAATCCAGCTTCAGACCAAGATGATAGCCTGTCAGATAGCCCTTGTACAGACCGCTCATGTATACAGGAACCTTCAGATAGTTGCCGTCGCTCTTCTTAACAACAGACATAGTGCCGAACTTGGTGGAAACCTTGTGGCAGTTAACTGTTCTCATAGGATACCAGTCAGTATCGTGTACCTGACCTGTCTTGGTGTTGGTGATAACTACCTTGAAGTGTCTCATATCCTTAGCTGCTGTCATTGTATCGGTGTAGGAAGTACCGGTAGCGCCGTTGATCTTGGTCCAGTTCAGGTTGTAGCCGTTGCTGTATGCCTGATCGTCGCTGTAATACCACTGATATGTGAAATCACTTGCAGCATAGTTGCCCTGATAGGACTTGTACAGCTCAACCTCAAAGGTGAACTTCTGACCAACTGCACAATACTGATCGCCTGTGATGCCGCCTGCTGCGCTTGCAACGATAGCGTTAGTAGTGTTGAAGCCTGCAACATTTGCAGGAACTACTGCTGCTGCGGAAGGAACCATAACTGCCATTGCGCACAGAACTGCTGCGCACTTGCTTGCCATTTTCTTCATTTGAAAGACCTCCGTTTTCATAAATAATCATTACCCATCCGCTTTATGCGGATATCTTATAAGTCACAGGTCAAGCCTGACCGTTTTTCAGGTCAGGCAGACCCGCAATCATCATATTGTTGTTTCAGGACTTAAATTACTTGATAGTGATAGTAACTGCTCTGGAGTTCAGGTTGGAAGTATCCCACTTACCGTTTACCTTAGCTGCAACTACCATCTTGTAGGTCTTGCCTGCCTTCAGGTTCTTAGGCGAAGTGTAAGAAGTGGTTGTGCCGGGTATGGACTGGGTCTGGATCCTCCACTTGCCTGCCAGATAAATTGCGATGCCGTAGTTCTGAGCATTAGCAACAGGAGTCCATGTGCACTTGAACTGGTGATACTTCTCGCTGTATTCAACGTTGGTAACAACAGGATACTTGGAAGTGGTGCTTGTGGTAATAGTTGCGGTAACGTTCTCCTTAACGCCGTAGTTGATAACGCCTACCAGGTCGCCGCCGCTTGCAGTCAGGTCAACCTCAGCCAGATTTACCTTTGCGCCGTTAGCGTTTGCGCCGCTCTTAACGCCCAGTACGAAAGTACCGATCAGACCGTTGGAACCGACCTTAACAGGATTAGTGCTGAAGTTTACTACCTTGTACAGGTTCTCGTCCTTAACGAAGTTGTCCAGACCGCTCAGACCGATAGCATCATCGAAGTAAACCTCATCAAATATGCTGGAATCCAGCTTCAGACCGAAGTCATAGCCTGTCAGATACTGATTATAGAAGCCACTGCCGTATACAGGTATGCTTACATAGGTCTTGCCGTTGTCAACTTCAACCTTAGGTGTACCCAGCTTAGTGGTGACCTTGTTGCAGGTAACTGTTCTCATAGGATACCAGTCAGTATCGTGTACCTGACCTGTCTTGGTGTTGGTGATAACTACCTTGTAGTGTCTCAGGTTCTTAGCCTGTGTCATTGTATCGGTAACAGTCTTGGTGGTAGCGCCGTTGATCTTGGTCCAGCTCAGATCATTGTTGCTGTTGTAAGCCTGATCGTCGCTGTAATACCACTGATAAGCGAAGTCGCTCTCCTTATAGCTGCCCAGATACAGGGAACCCAGAGTAACAGTGAAAGAGTACTGCTCGCCTACTGCAACATACTGGTCGCTTGTGATGCTGCTGGGAGCTGCACTTGCAACTATCGCATTAGCGGTGTTGAAACCTGCAAAGTTTGCAGGAACTACTGCTGCTGCGGAAGGAACCATAACTGCCATTGCGCACAGAACTGCTGCGCACTTGCTTGCCATCTTCTTCATTTGAAAGACCTCCATTAGTAAAAAAATAATTATTACCCGTCCGGGTCCCTGCCCGGAATCGTATCCGATGTTTAAGACTGAACTGCCCTTATCCTTATCTCTCGTTTCTTGTTAATAAAGTTTTAACCAAAGTGTTGCGGAATCGTTTTCGCAACTTTTGGGCTTACGTTCATTCTTTTAACTGTGTATATTATAGCATGTCTCTTAATCGTTTTCAACGGTAATTATGCCTAAAGTTTTTCATACTTTTTTATTACTTTCATATAATTAGATAGACTTTTGGCAAATATTTACTTGATTTTTTCATTTAACGGATAAACAATTTTGACCTTTTTCGTTCATATACACAATTCGTTATCAGCCCATAAATACGGACTTATCACGTTATTGTCCATCTGTCGGAGTCCTTTATAAGCGCTGTCTTTCGGGATTTTTCATAATTAATTATTTCTATATTCCACTGTAATGATACGGCATTATGCTTATTTTTGATACTATCGGGAAATATAAAACGTTTAAGTTATCCAGCGCAAACTAATTCAAAACATAAAAAATATCGCCGTGCATTTTCATGCATCAGCGATATATATCCTGGTGAAAACTTATATATCGTTACTGTAAGCCCTGTTTCAGCCTATTTCAGCGAGATATCTGCGCAGAGCGTCCTGCCATGTCGGGAGCGGTCCAAAGCCGTTTTCACGCAGCTTTGACTTATCGAGCCTGCTGTTGAAAGGTCTTGCTGCCTTTGAAAGACCGTACTCAGCGGTGGTCACGGGCGTCACCTTAGTATCAAGCCCTGCCTGCCTGAATATCTCGCAGGTGAAGTCATACCACGAGATATACCCGCCCTCGTTGGTGGCGTGGTAATAGCCGTATTTCTCGCTTTCAGCCATATCAACAAGCAGCCTTGCCAGGTCAAAAGTATAGGTGGGCGTGCCGATCTGGTCGTTCACCACCCTGACTTCGGGGTACTTTCTGCCCACATTCAGCATGGTCTTTACGAAGTTTTTGCCGTTCATGCCGAACACCCATGCGATGCGCACGATGAAGTATTTATCGAGAGTATCCGCAACCGCCAGTTCGCCGTCCAGCTTTGACTGCCCGTAGACGTTCAGCGGGGCATAGTCCTTGCAGTCGGGCTTCCAAGCCTCGCTGCCCTGTCCGTCGAAAACGTAATCGGTGGATATGTATATCATCTTGCAGCCAAGCTTTGCGCAGACGTTTGCGATGTTCCTTGTGCCGTCCACGTTTACAGCCCTGACTTTCGGGAGATTTTCCTCCTCCTCAGCTGCATCGACCGCCGTCCATGCGGCGCAGTGTATGACCACATCGGGCTTGACTGCGCTGATGACACGTTCTGTCGCAGCTGCGTCTGTGATATCCAGCTTTTCATAGGCAAAGTCAGTGCCGACATCATCGAGGATATCGCTGCCAACGGCAGTATACCCACGCTTTGCCAGCTCGTTCATCACATCATATCCCAGCTGACCGCCTACACCTGTTACAAATGCTATCATAAATGTCCTCCAGATGGAGCACCCTGTTCAGAAGATCAAACAGACGGCTCCTTAACATATCTATCACTATACATACAGCAAAGACTGCTGCCGCATACACTATCACCGCTGCCACGATGACCGCCTGACTGCTGACCTTCTCAGCCAGCATCTTAACGGGCAGGAACACCACCGATGTGCGCACCGTTATAAAATACGCCGCCAGCACATATCTCGATATCCTGCTTGAAAACTCAGCTATGCTGCTGTATGAATCCCACAGGATAAATGCCAGACAAAGGCTGACCGCAGCTATGATTATCAGCGGGTCGTTATAGCTGTATATCAGCCAGGCGATGTTGCTGTGTGCGTGCCTGTATGCCAGGTATGCTGCACCGCCCACCGCCAGTGATGAGCCCGCATATATCCCGAAATAGACAGCTTTGCGGCTCGGCAGAACATCGATGTTCTTATTGCACAGCATACCTATAAAATACATGAACAGCCCGTGCAGGAAGGTATAGCCCCTGCCGACACCGTCCCAGTCAAAAATAAATCCGTAGACCACTGCTATCACGCTGAAAATTATCAGCAGCTTTTTCTGCGACTGCTTATCCAGCTTATCTATATAGTCGTTGATGAACGGCGACAGCACGCAAAGCAGAAAATACACGCCCATGAACCAGAATGATGAAAACGGGAAAACTATATTAAGTATATAACTGAGCGACTGCCCCGACTTCAGCCCGAACTCACCTCTCGCCAGCATTATCAGGTACCATATCACCAGATAGAACTGCATCTCCAGATACAGCCCGATCAGCTTTTTCGGTTTAAGCTTTATGGAATAGTAGCCGCTTATGAAGAAAAACGCATTCACGCCCACTATGCACAGCCCGTTCAGGATAAACAGCGAGACCCCGAAGCTGCCGCTTGCCGCACCTGTACCCAGCGACTTCATATCCAGCGAATGCACGATGATATGGTGTGCCGTTATCATTATCATCAGCACACTGCGCAGCAGGTCGGTGGAATAGTTTCGTATCGAAGGCATTTTACACCTCTGCCCTGTTACCGTACATCTTCTCGTAGTAATTCTGATACTCACCGCTTATGATGGTCTCCCACCACTCACGGTTATCAAGATACCACTTTATGGTCTTTTTGATGCCGTCAGCGAACTTTGTCTCGGGCAGCCAGCCCAGTTCGTTGTGTATCTTTGTCGGGTCGATGGCATAGCGCATGTCGTGACCCTTTCTGTCCTCAACGTGAGTGATAAGGCTTTCGGGCTTGCCCAGTTCCTTGCATATCAGCTTTACGATGTCGATATTCTTCATCTCATTGTGACCGCCCACATTATATACCTCACCTACTCTGCCCTTGTGTATGATAAGGTCGATGGCACGGCAGTGATCCTCAACATACAGCCAGTCACGCACGTTCAGACCCTCGCCGTAAACGGGCAGGGGCTTGTCAGCCAGCGCGTTTGCTATCATCAGGGGTATCAGCTTCTCGG
>CAMNMO010000223.1 GCA_946544695.1 uncultured Ruminococcus sp.
TACGAGCTTTTTGATGTCGTCGGGTATAAGCGCCACTCGGGTCTCTCGTGGGTCGCTCTCCCGGCAGACCAGTATTATTTTCATGGATCTTCTCCTTTCGCTTGTTAAAATTATATCATTTATTATTATAGCATATTTCGCTATAAATTGCAACTGCGAATGTTTTGCGTAAAGTCCGAAAATTTTGGCTAAAGTCACAAAAATGTGATGCAGCTATTGTAAAATATGCGGAGCTGTGATATAATAATATAGTATATGTGTAACAGATAACTGGAGGAAATACAATGGAGCTCAAGCATGTATTTTGCGGACTTGCTGCTGCGGTGATGACCTTTTCACTGGTCGGCTGCGCAAGTGAGTCTATCGGCGGTGAGCCTACTAAGATAAGCACGACCACTGCAGCCGAGAAAAAAAGTGATAAAAAGGGTGAAAAAACGGACAGTGACGTTCCTGCCGAGCCCGACTTACAGCAGCTTGCCGAAGACCTGGAGGCTGAGGAAGTCAAGGTGGATCACAGCGAACAGCTTGCGCAGATAAACGAGCAGACCGATGCTTTTCTCACTGCCGTTTCGCAGGGCGATATCAACACTATCTGCGATATGCTGGAACCATCAAGCACTTACTATAAATTTTTTGACCACAACCGTCAGTCCGCACAGCTTTCAAAAATTCTTCAGGCTGATTTCGGTGACCTTGTGTGGACCCATTGGAAGGGCAGCGACAACACCACCGAAAACTGGCTTGAAAACACTTTGGCGGAACATGGAGAGTACACCCGCAGCTGTGTGCTGGCAGGTGTCAAGGAAATGCTGTTTTTTGATGAATATTTTCTGCTGAACTTCTCGAAAGGCGATTATGTCAACCGTCTGTTCAAGGTGCAGAATGAAGATGACTGCTACAGCTGGCTGCAGGGCACGCTGGATAAAATGCCGCTTCTCAGGAACAACTGGTCGTTAAAATGTACACTTCCCGACGAGGACGGCAAGGTGCTTTTCAACATTGATGATGATTATATTTTTGACTACACTTCGATACTTACGCTTGATGAAGTGGCAGATGAGAAGAAGGCGCAGACCTATATCAACACGTTGGCTGAATCCCGTGGCACCATCGAGGACGAAAATGCGACCTTTGATGAAAGTCCCGAGTTACGTGAGAATTTTGCGCAGCTGATCCGTGAGAAGCGTTATGAGGAAGCATGGCAGCTGACAAAAGACCTTGATGATGAGGGCTTTTTCGATGACAAGACTCTCTATGAGGATCTGGACGAAGCGGCGCAGGCAAGGGTAGATAAGTATATCGACGAACATACCTATTCGGTGGTCTGCGACCATTCTACGCAGGTCTATGATGCATCACGCCGCCGCCATGTTTTCACCCAGATCTACTACGATGCCATCGCAGGCGATGACGAACTGGAGATAGAGGAGTGGCTTGCGAACAACCATATCAAGGACAGCGGCGAAGCTGTTTATTTCGATATAACCGAGGACAGCACGCTTGCTTCCGCACTTGGCGGATATTTCGATATCATATCAAAACTGGGATAAATTTTGTACTTTAAGGGGGCGGCGGCATGAGACTGATGAAGATACGGCGCAGCAACGGTCTGGTGATAAATTTGCTGCACAGCGCATCTTATGCGTCTGTTGTGGGCTATATCATAATGTCAGCTGCCTGGCTGATATCGGGCATGCGGCTGACTTTGTTACAGTGCTGGAATGTCTGGATAATAAGCCTTTGCGTGCTGTTTTGTATACTGGGGACCTATTCTGCGGTCATCGATATCCGCAAGCATATCGCTCTTGACAAGATAGCACAGCACCGTCTGACAAAGGGTTATGACGATGCATATTTTGACTTGCTGCTTGACTTTATCGGCGGTGAACTTGATGACAGCCGCAGGCTTACCTTTGCTTCGATGTATCTGGAGGGCGGAAGGTATGAGGACTGCCGCAGAAAGCTTGAGGAGATAGATTTCAAATCGCTGGGCACAGCCGAACAGGAGGAATATTTCAACATCTGCCTGTATTCTGCCGTGCTTGAAGGCGACACCGAACTTGCAAATGAGATATACCGCAAGGCAAGGCGGTATTTTGACCGTGCGATTATGGCAAGGCGTGGCGGCTTTGTAATGCATACGCTTGGCATGCTTTGCATAATGAACGGCCGTCCCGAAAATGCTGACAGACTTTTCCATTCGGCGCTGCAATACCATGATGACGGGCTGAAATGCGAGTGTTTTCTGGGGCTTGGCAGACTTTATCTGATGAGTCACGATGATGAGTCCGCAAAGGACATGTGTTATGCGGCGGCTGACCTTGTGGAGACGAGGGCGCAGGCGGTCAGGCTGAAAGAACTTATGCTTGACGTTGAAGCAGCATTCCGTGGGCATGCGGCTAAGTGAAGTCCATAAAATTGTACATATAAGGAGATTTCAAGATGTTTGTAAAATATGGTCGTTTCTTAACATTTCTTGTGTCAATGGTACCGATAGTAGAACTGAGGGGCGCAATACCATTTGGTGTGTGGAAATGTCAGGTGCCGTGGCAGCAGGCGGTAATTATTTCCATGATAGGCAACATGATACCTGTACCCATAATATTCTTCTTCGCAAGAAAGGTGCTTGAATGGGGCGCAGATAAGCCTGTTATCGGGAAATTTTTCAGCTGGTGCCTTGAAAAAGGTCATCACGGCGGCGAGAAGCTGAAAGAGAAGGCGGGCAGCAAGGGAATGTTCTGGGCGCTGATGCTTTTCGTGGGTATACCGCTTCCCGGGACAGGTGCCTGGACTGGTACACTGGCTGCAAGCATGCTTGACCTTGATTTTAAGAAAAGTGTCATCGCTGTGGTATGCGGAGTTGCGCTGGCAGCAGCGATAATCACCACTGTTACCGCACTGGGATTCAACATTTTCACAGAGTAAGGGGATAGAACGATGCATATCCAACCGAGAGATCTTTCGCAGGAATCAAGGAACTTCTACCGCATGCTGAAGCTGCGCCCCGCTGCTTTTCTGGGCTGTGAGAGCATAACTTTCCTGCGTACCTATATGGACGGCATGATAACTGCCGACAGACTTTTCAACGGTTCGAGGAACGTCATCATACCCGACGGATTCACCGAGTTCATCGAGTGGTATTACGGCGACACCACCGAACCTGATGGCTATGCCTGTGTGCTTAAAGCCGAGGGCGATGAAAAGGCGGCGCTGTACAAGTGGCTCGACCTGCTTGACGAGTTCCTCAAAGGGCTTGATTACGAGCCTGTCGGTACTATCGAACAGCTGAAAAAGCTGGAGGAGTACAGGAAGAAGAAAAGATCATAAGAGGGCGAAAATATGGACAACAAGCCAAAAGATATATGCCCTGAAGCAAGGGCTTTCTATACTGCCTGCCGTGCAAGACCCGGTATGTTCATCGTGGATCCCCGGGGCTATGCAGACCTTGTGGCGCTGGAGAATTTCCTGAATGGCTGGGGCTGTGCATACAGTGAGTTCGACGAGGACGGACGCTGCTGCGGCAGGAGAACGGACGCTCCCGTTTTACTGCCCGATGGCTTTGATGACTATGTGGCGGCGCACTACGGCGAAAGGCTCAGCTTGCGGGCTATCGGCTATGTTCAGTATTTTGAGCATGGGGGCGACAAGGCAATGGAGAAGTTCTTCTCGCTGCTCAGCGATTACCTTGTCAGTCTGGGCTATGCGCCTATCCCTGTCCCCGAAAAAGTGCAGGGCAGCCACGATAAAGACGGCATCTGTCCGATTTATTTCCCTGAACTGGAGCAACTCTCCGTTTCCTACATGAAGACCTTCAATGCGCCCCCCTGGAATGACAGCTGGACGGAGGAAACTGCCTTTGAACGTATGCGGACATTGATGCAGGGCAGGGAGCGTTTCGGGTATGCTGTGTGGCAGCAGGGAAGTATCCTCGGAGCGGTGATATGCGAGCGTGAAGGGTATTATAACGGTGAAGTCTGCCGTATCATAGAATTATGGACCGACCCCGAACATCGTGGCAAAGGTCTTGGCAGGCAGCTGATAGAAGAAGTGAGAAAGCACAGTGGGTGCGGCATCTACCTGATAACGAAGAAAACACCCGAAACAGTGGGATTTTACGAAAAATGCGGCTTTGCGGCAGACGAAGGCATGTGTGTGATGCAAAGCGATAACTAGTCCTAAAAGAAGGACAGATGGAGTGGAATATGGAAATACCGAACGATATAGAACTTACGCTGGTCAAGAAATTCAGGCTGGGTATATGGTCGAAATTCCTTAAAGGCGTCAAGGATTATCAGCTTATACAGGAGGGCGACAAGATAGCAGTCTGTATCTCGGGCGGCAAGGACTCGATGATGATGGCGATGTGCATGAAGCGCCTGCAAAGGTACTCAAAGGTGCCTTTCGATGTGGAATACATAGTCATGGACCCGGGTTACAACGAGGTCAACCGACAGAAGATAATCGACAATGCCGCAAAGCTGGAGATACCCATAAAAATATTTGATACGAAGATATTCGACTCGGTGGTTAATGTCAGGCAGAACCCCTGCTACCTGTGCGCCAGAATGAGGAGAGGATATCTTTACAAAAATGCAAAGGATCTCGGCTGCAATAAGATCGCACTGGGTCACCACTTTGATGATGTTATCGAGACTATACTCATGGGAATGCTGTACGGTTCGCAGGTGCAGACCATGATGCCGAAGATACATTCGGAGAATTTCGAGGGCATGCAGCTGATACGTCCGCTGTACATGGTGCGTGAGGAAGATATAATCAAGTGGTGCAAGTACAACGAACTGGAATTCATACAGTGCGCATGCCGCTTTACCGAGGAACGTGAGGTCTACGATGACGGCAGCAGCAACTCAAAACGGCAGGAGATCAAGGAACTGCTGAAAAAACTGCGTCAGATAAGTCCTGCGATAGATATGAACATTTTCCGCAGTGTTGAAAACGTGAATCTTCAGACCATAATCAGCTACCATATCGGTGATGAATACCACCATTTCCTTGACGATTTCGACAAGGGAAGAAGCATACGTGGCACGGTGGCAGGCAGTGAAGAGAACGGGCAGTAAAAAATTTTTCGTTACCCCTTGCAATTTTCGGAAAAGTATGCTATAATGAAATAAATTATGTAATAATGTATGGAGGAAAGTATTATGTCACCTATCGAGATCGGCGCAGGTATCGTACTGGCGCTTTGCTGCATATCTTTCATGATCTTTGTCCTGGTGCAGGAA
>CAMNMO010000224.1 GCA_946544695.1 uncultured Ruminococcus sp.
CTTGTCCTTGTACATTCTTTCATCGGCTGTCTGCATGGCACGGGTTATGTCGTAATCGTCCTTGCAGTATACCGACCCCAATGCAAAGCTGACATCAGCAGTGCTGTCTGCAAGGGAACGCAGCTGAGATACCTGTTCTTCCAGCTGTTCTTCCGTTACATCGGGGCACAGCACCACAAATTCGTCACCGCCCGCTCTGTATATCTCGTTGTCACCGAAAGCTATTTTCAGCAGCGCAGCCGCCCTGCCAAGAAGCTTGTCGCCCGCTTTGTGACCCTCGCTGTCATTCACCCTTTTGAGACCGTTGAGGTCGGCAAACACCACGCCCATTACTGCGGGCTGTGCGGTCCTGCCTGATATCAGGTCGTCCACACGTTCATTCATTGCGTTGCGGTTGTTGACCTGTGTGAGTTCATCAACAGTGCTTTTTATCTCCAGTCTTGATACCAGTTGATGGTTTGCTATAACTGCGGCTATAAGGAACGAACATAGTTCCAGCGTTTCCTTTATCTTCATCATTCTTGAAGTGTCGAAATCTGCCGCCCAAATAAACCCGACAAGTTCGTTATTGTACCTTATCGCCGAGAGGATCAGGTCTTCCACCTTGTTCATACAAAGCGAACGGTACCAGGCTTCATCACGCTTTTTTATCTCGTCCAGACTTTCAAGTATAAGGCAGTTTGACTTTTCCAGGTCGTTCTCCCAAGCCAGCGCCACCTCGAATGGCGTGCGTCCCATTTCGGCTGCAAAGGTCTTGATATACTCTCTGCGCACACCTCCTTCGTTGACAAGTCTGCATTTCTTCATGCTTTTGTCAACGGTGTATACCGAACATCTTTTAGCGCCGCAGAAGTCCTTGATTATCGACACCGCCGAAGCCAGACCCTTGTAGAGATCCTGACTTTCATGCAGCTTTATGCTGATATCCACCACAGCATTGTTGACCTCTGAGCAATGCTGTGACATATCGTCAGTCTCGACCTGTGTGTGGTAGGTGAAAACATACAGGCAGTAGACTGTCTTTACGCCGCCGACCGCTCTTTCAGGTTCGGCATCGGGGAAGTTTATGGGCAAATAGAAGCCTTTCAGCCAGCCGTCATGTGCGTTGACATAAGAATACAGCGGCTGATGAGTGCTTGCGCATTTGTATACGAAGTTTTCAAAATTGAGTTCCATCCAGTATTTGCGGTAGGGTATCCCGGGATAAAATTCGGGGGAATCGGGTGAGAAGTGCAGCATATACTCATTCTGCTTGTTGACAGCCATCAGGCGTATCTCGCTGAAGCTGCCGTCGGGCATTATGTCAAATGAGTACAGTGTCGCCATGCCGTCGATACCTTCTACCAGGTCTTGGAAATTCATGCTAGACCTCCTTCAGACTGCACCGTGAGCGGTATGCTTGCGTTCAAAAAAATGTAAAAATGTAAAAATGATATGAATGCAGTCTTAATTCACACGCCATATTGATATTATACATTATATCGTCAAAAAATGCAATAGCTGTGCCGCCGTCATTTAAAATTTTTCTGACCGTTTATTGCTGAATTTACAGTCGGCAGGCATAAAAAAGCCCCGCAGTGTATCATCACTGCGGGGCAGCTGTTATTCAGCCGTTTCGTCTTCACTGTATTTTGAATCGATGCCGAAGTATTCTTCCAGGGTAAGTCCGCTGTCTGCAATGGTGCGTGCCATATCAGTGCCGAGGTACCTGATGTGCCACGGTTCATACATAAAGCCCGTCACATCTTCTTTTCCGTCAGGGTAGCGGATTATAAATCCGTAATCGACACAGTGTTCCTCTATCCACTTTGCTTCGGGCGTGCCCACAAAGCTGCGGCTTGCGTTGTTAAGGTCCATCGCAAGTCCCGTCTGATGTTCGGAATGTCCCGCCCTTGCAGAGAATCTGTCAGCCTCAGCCTGACCGCCTCTTGTGGCAACATAGCCCCAGTAAAGCTGATCCTGATACCAGTAGCTGCGGTAGCCCGAAACTATCGAGAGCCATATACCGTCCTTTGAAGCGGCATTCTGCATCTCATAGAATGCCTGCAACGCCTCGTTGTCCAGTCCGTTGCCGTAATTATCAGGCAGTTCATAGCTTTTGTTCGCAATGATGACACCGCCGACATAAGTCACGCCGTCCTTCACCTCAATGGTGTAGCCCTTTGATGTGTAGCCCACAGTCTCGCTGTTTTCCGTCTGCGAAGAAGTCTCGTCGGGGTCGGGCAGTTTTTGGGTGTCGGGGACTTCTGTGGGCTTGGTTTCAGCCGCCTGAGTTTCGGTGGCATAGTAATCCACACTCTGCGGAAGCACCTCGTTGCCCATAGGCTGGTCGTGGTCATATCCGTCATCTTTTGCAGTCTCAGCAGTGCTTTGCGAGGTTATGGAAGCCTGTGTGCTTTCAGTCTGCTGGGTCTGTTTTGCTGTATTCTTGCTGCTGTCGTCCATGCCCAGTACGATAGTAGAGGGCTTTTCGGCAATATTTTCAGTTGTGGTCGTCATGACCTTAGTGGTCTGTTTTTCGGCGGCAGTCGTGGTAGTTTCTTCCACGGGCGAAGTCACCGTTTCGGCAGAGGTCTGTGTCTGCATCTCAGACTCAACGGGTGCTGTGACCGTGTCTGATGCGGTTAAAGTCTCATATTCCCTGACTTCATCTGTATTGACATTGCTGATAACGTTGCCGCAGCTGCTGCACAATACGGTCATCAGGCACAGGCATACAAGACCCATAGTTTTTGTTCTGTCCATCTTATTGCCTTCTTGAAATATCTTTCATTACATACCTTCATTTTTACTAAACGACACACCGACCGAGTATGAAAACTGATGCAGTTTGTCGTTAAATACATTATACCATTTTTCACCTTTCTTTTCAATCGTCATCTTTCACTATGCTTTACAACTAATATTGCACACAATGCATGATTTGTACAAACTTAATAAAAAAGCCTAAAATTCGGCATTTTTCTTAATATTTGGGCTTCTGGGAGTTATTTTGAACCTCCCAAAAATTGCGCAGCTTTTGTCAGAAGCAGTGTTAAAAGGCGGTGCGGAAAGTCTGCACGGGGACAGATCGGCAGCAAAAAAATTTAGAAAAATTTCTAAATACCTATTGACAAACGTGAAAAAGTGTGCTATATTGTATTTAGAAAATCTTCAAAATAGAAAATTTTCAAAATAGAGAGGAGCAACGATCATGACAAACACAGAAAACATCACTTTTTCAAACGAGACCCTGATATCTTACGGGGTAGGGGGTGCGCTGATGATACTTGCGGCGCTTGTTTACTTTTTCATCATACGCAAAAAGATAAAGCTGAATGTAAAGGCGCTGGTGATAGGTGCGGTGGTATTCCCCGTATTCGCCCTGGGGCTGAAAAATATCCTGCAATATCCCCTGCTGATAGCGGACACCCCAATTGCCAGGGCGGCTGCTGACAATGTATGGCTGTTCTACTTCATAGGTGCGGTGTGCGCAGGTCTGTTTGAGGAAACAGGCAGGTTCATCGCTTTCAAGACGGTGCTTAAAGACTGCAAGTCACGGGAAGACTCGGTGTCCTACGGATTGGGTCACGGCGGATTTGAGGCTGTGTCTTTCGGCTTTTCTACCATTTCGCTGGTGGCTATGGGACTTCTCGTCAACAAAAGCGGCGTTGACGCTGTACTGAAAGGCGCTGAGGGTGCAGCAAGGGAGTCGGCTATCGAACAGCTGCGTGGTTATGCTGAGCAGACGCTGCTTTCGGGCGTGCTTGGCGGTTTTGAAAGGATACCTGCTATCGCCTTGCATATAGGGCTTTCGATGCTGGTGTTCGCAGCCGCAAGGCAGAAGGGCAAGGGCTGGCTTTACCCGTTGGCGATATTCCTGCACGCACTGGTCGATTTTACGGTAGCATTTTATAAGGCGGGGTACTTCGGTCTGGCAGTGTTTGAGGTCATCTTCGTAGTTATGTCAGCCGCTGTATTGTTCGGGTCCTACAAGTTAGTGTACAAGAAAATGGATAGAAATGAGGTTTGATAAAATGGGATTTCAGGAAACTTTTAAGGCGCTCAGCGACCCTGTACGCCGTGAGATACTGACCATGCTGCGTGACGGCAGGATGTCCGCAGGTGAGATAGGGGCGCACTTTGATATGACAGGTGCAACGATGTCCTACCACCTGAAACAGCTGAAAAACGCAGGTCTGGTAAGTGAGAGCAAGGAGAAGAATTTTGTTTATTACGAGCTGAACACTTCGGTGTTTGAAGAGATCGTAATGTGGTTCGAGGAACTGGGGGCAAAAAAAAATGAAAAAAATGACTTGGGCAATAGCCGTATTGCCAATGCTGATAACAGCGGCAGCAATTAACTTTCTGCCTGAAAAGGTGCCTACACACTATGGCGCAGCAGGTGACCCCGACAGATGGGGCAGCAGATTTGAACTGTTCATCTTTCCCGTGCTGATACTGCTTATCGTGGGCATGATGGAATTGTTTGCACATCTGGCTGAAAACGAGACACGTTTCTCGCAGAAAAAGAACAGACCTGCGGGCAAGGAGAATGCCGCAGTTTTCAGAAAGACTGCGACTATCTCCGCAGTCATAATGTGTGTCGTGCAGATAATATTCATCATCAAGGCTTGCGCTTACGGCAAGGTGGATAATTTAGATATCGACCTGAACCGTGCTACGTGCCTGATAATGGGCATAATGTTAGTGGCTGTCAGCAACTACATGCCCAAGACCCGCCGCAATTCCAACATAGGTTTCAGGTGCAGCTGGTCGCTGTACAATGACACCACCTGGCAGAAGTCCAACCGCTTTGCTGCTGTTGCCATGACTGTTGCGGGACTGTGTGCGATAATCTCATCTTCGTTTGCAGGCGGACTTGCTGCGATAATGCTGCTGCTTGGCTATATTATGGCAGGTACTGTGATTTCGCTGGTGTACGCCAAGAAAGTCTATGACGAGGAAAAGGCTGCCGAAAAAGCAAAAGAATGACAGAATGCGTATGACATTTTGTCACGATGATATAAACATCAGACCGCCCCTTGCGCAGTAAAGCGAAGGGGCGGTCTTTCAGTGAGTTTATGGGAGGAGATGTTTTTTCAGAGTTATATCGGGCAGCACCGACATGTCATAGCTTTTCAGCTGCCTGCCGTCGTCGCCTGCAAGCTGTATTATCAACTCGCTGCCGCTGAGTTCGGCAAAGGTAATGCGTTTACCGTCAAGCTGCCTTGCTTCGTTGAAGGTCTGCCTCT
>CAMNMO010000225.1 GCA_946544695.1 uncultured Ruminococcus sp.
GCGTTGAATGCGGCAAGATACATGACAGGGGCAAGTTCTGCACGGCTTGCGGCGGCACATTGAAGCCTATGGGCGAAGCAGCCGAACAGCCTGCTCCCATGCCTGTTGCCGCTCCTGTGGCTGAACCTGCACCTGTTCAAAGCGAGCCTGCTAAATTACAGTGCGTTGAATGCGGCAAGATACATGACAGGGGCAAGTTCTGCACGGCTTGCGGCGGAAACTTGCAGCCTATGGGCAGTCAGACCGCACCTGCACCAGCAGAAGTTCAGCAGCCCGCAGGACTGATCTGCCCAAGCTGCGGCAAGACATTTGAGGGCGGCAAGTTCTGCACCGTTTGCGGTTCAACACTTGTTCCGCAGAACGCACAGCCTGCTCCAGCAGCACCTGCCAATGACGGTCTGCTGCATTGCTCGCAGTGCGGAAAGACTTTTGAAAGAGGTAAATTCTGCACCGTTTGCGGCGGCAAGCTGGTCACATCTGATATGCTCAACGTATAACATGATGACACAAGGCACTGACGATCATTCTCGTCAGTGCCTTGTTTTATTTATCAAGAAGTCCCGCTAAAGTGTCTATGACAAATTCCGCAAAATCACCGTCACCACGATAAACGCTGCGTGACGGATTTTTCAGCAGACCGTCAAGCTCCTTCGGGATGATCGCATGATCTGCCGTTTCAAGCATGGGCAGGTCGATGGTGCTGTCGCCCGCTGCGGCTATGTATGCAAAGCCTTCATGCTCGGTCAGACGGTCAAGCGCACTGCCTTTGTTTATCTTAGGCGGCAGAAAATATATCTTTCTGCCCGATGCCATCACATCAAGCTCGGTCATGCTGCCATATCTGTCCATAAAATCACCCACATATTCAGGCTGCGCACAGGATATATACAGGTACATCTCATCAACTATCCTGACCACATTGAGAAGTGGGTCGCCCTCAAGTTCAGCGTGAAGCTTTTTCATCAGCGGCATGAGTTCAGCGGAATAACGCAGGTTTACTGCACGCCACTTTTCGTTCTGAACCCCATTCTCTATGAGAATGGCGCCGTTTGTGGTTATCGCACGTTCATAGCAGCCCTCGGGCAGCTTTATGCGCTCAAACTGTTCCACTGAACGTGTGGTCAGCGGAACAAGTTCGATGCTGTCGGGCAGATGAGAAAGCTTATCATAAACACGCTTGCTCATAAATCCCTGTTCTGCGCCACGCAGCAGTTCAACACATATATCGCCGTCACGTTTGTGTTTATACGAATGTATGAGTGTATTGTCAAGGTCAGATGCTAAAAGTATTTTATTCATATCAGTTATCCGCCATCGCCTTTATGAGTCCGCAGGCACGGTAATGCTTCAGCGGGTATTCAAGCAGTTCACAGCCCTTTTCATCAGCAAGCTGATAAAGATGACCCAGGTGTTCCTTGTCATCAAGGCTGTGCACAAGCATCTTCCAGGGCATACGACGCAGCAGCACTCTGGTGGCTTCGCCTATACTCGGCTTTACCAGATTGATATCTGCTATGCCGAAATCACGGCAGATCTGTTTAACCTCCTCCATAGTATTTTCCGCAGTATCTGCGGCGTTGTCAGCAAGGTCATAGTCACAGAAATCAAAATGCTGTTCAACTGTGTCGATGAACTTATAAGTCAGGTCCTTCCCTGCCAGTTCTTTATAGAATACAGCACCGTGGAAGTCCTTCTCGCCTATGATATCAGACCTGAGAAATGTTCTGCTGAGCAATCCCGAAACGGTGGAATTAAGGCAGCTGCTGGCAATAAGGAAATCGTCATGCGTGCCGCACTTTTCAGAGATGAATGCAGGGTCTGAAAGCACGCCCAGCCCAGCACTGACCTGCGGGTAATCTTCCATAGCTGCTTCAAGCTGACGAGTTATTGCGCCCTTGCCTGTCCAGCCGTCAATAAACTGGATATCCTGCGGTGCATGGCGTGACAGGATATAGTCCATAGCATTTTTATCTATCCCACGGCCTCTGATTATAGAGATGGTGTAATGCGCCACATTTATGCCGTACTTTTTATCCATGTAATGCTTCAGCAGCACACCTATGGAAGTTCCTGCCCTGGCAAGGGACACAAGCACAGCTTTTTCGCCCTTATCCTTGTAGATAAGCTGTCCCAGTCTGCCGACAGCTTCAGCGGTGATGCCGCTGTACATATCAAGGGCAGTAAAAAACGAATCCATATACTGCTGAGTGGGCTCATACTCAATGGGCAGCATCTCGCAGTAGTGTCTGCCGCCCTGAATAAGCTTTTCACGCTCCTCGGTGCTTTGCGGCTCAACAAGACCTGTGATGTCTTTCAGCAGTATGTTGACATCTTCACATTTATACGAACCGAACATCAGTTATATCCTTTCAACTATTATCTCACGGCAGCCATAGCTGTAAAACAGCTGCTCCAGTTCTGCAACAGCGTCCATATTATCGGGGGCTGAATCGGTCACGATAAGCACAGAATCATACTTTGCCAGATCATAGAGGAAAGTCTGTCTGCCTTTTTCGTAAAGACTTTGCAGCTTGTAACCGTTGAATATGGGGTAGTCCTGATCGGTGCATATACCAATGGGGCTGCGGGTAGTTGCATGGAACTTTACGCTGTCATAATTGCCGCTCTGTTCAAGCTGTTCAGCGATCAGAAGTCCCGGGTACATGCATTCCTCGGTACCTATTACAGCAATGTTCCTGCCTGCGGGCACCATTGAACTGTCGGAAGCAGTTACAAAGCTGTGCCTTGAAAGAATGCTGTTTATATACTCACCTATCGTCACACCTGTTCTCGGCGAGCTTTCGCCTTCCTTTTTAAGAAGATAGGAATTTCTGATAAGGTCATCGGTACTATTTACCTCGGGGAGATCATAGGCGCCTGTTATGCTGAAAGCACTGACAGTTTCGGTATAGTCGATATTGTCGATCTTCAGCAGTTCACGGCAGATCATTCCGTGATCGGCAAGGCGCTGTATGTTCTCATCAGACATACGGTTTATGATGGAAGCCGCAACAATGCGCTTCTGTTCAAGCTGAGGGAACATCTGTCTCAGCTGTTCTATCATATTGACCAGAGTTTTGCCTGTTGAAAACTCATCATCAACGAAGATAACTGTTTCTGTTTTTTCAAGTGCCGCAGCAAAGCCCTCGGCAGACAATTTCTGCTCGGCAGCATGGCTGTGTTCTTCGAGGAATTCTATCCAGCTGCTTACCTCAGGGACTTCCTCACGGGTGGTTGACATATATGCGCAGTCAGCACCCATGCATTCAGCAACAACAGCACCAATGGCTGTTGCAGTTTCGGCAAAGCCAACAACAAGCCTTGTCTCGGGGAACTCGGCATTCAGTCTGCCGCCCAGAGTGCGCAGCATTGCAAGGCAGTCAGCGGGACTGACAGGAACATGCTTGCCCTGAAGCGGATCAACCAGCAGATAAGTGCGCTTGGTGTTGTGGAAACGCTTTGCCAGGTGCATGAGCTGATCCTGTGTATACTCCCTTGAGATATCTCTTTCCTTCTCAACGGGCACAGCATTCATAACAGCACTGCCTTTTACAACAAAGGCAAGGTCGCCTTCAAAGCGATTCATTTTTTCATTAACTATCTTTCTTTCCATTTGCAGACTCCTTATATCTATGATCTTACAGTTTGATAAACTGATCTTCTGTATCAAACACGCCACAGAGTGCTCGCAAAGCAAGGACTCTGTGCT
Source organism: uncultured Ruminococcus sp. (assembly GCA_946544695.1). Taxonomy (GTDB): domain Bacteria; phylum Bacillota; class Clostridia; order Oscillospirales; family Ruminococcaceae; genus Hominimerdicola. Next base: position 3,710 of record CAMNMO010000225.1, read on the forward strand.
GCATTTGAAAATGCAGCTCTCATATCATTATCCGCTTATACAGCGAAATTTAACATGATTCACGGCTCACACATAACGGTGCGAGCCGTGAAAAACTTGTTGAGTTTAACTATCAGTCAGCCTTAGAAGAATTTGTAACTGCCTTTCTGACAAGGTCAATGGGTATCATTGTCAGTGCCATGATAAGCACAACTACCCAGCCTGTGATACCGAAAGGCTCACAGCTGAACATCTTGCCTATCCACTGGAAAGGTGCAAGAGGTATCAGAGCGCAGTTAACGATAACAGCCTGTACAGCAATGATAGCACACATTACCTTCAGGAAGCCGGGGTTCAGGTTCAGACCCTTGAAAATGCCGAACTTTTCGTCTCTTACATTGAAGCCGTTAGCCAGTGCGCTGAGAATGAACAGTACGAAATAGCCCGTTTTGAGCTTATCCACATTACCGTCAAACAGATTGGTGCATAACAGACCCTTTGAAAGATCCTTCATTACATCACCCACACTGTTGCCTGCTGCGGGTATCAGGAAGTACAGGAAGCTCATGATAGTCAGCCATGCGCCCATAACACCGATCTGTACAGCCATAGGCTTGCTGATGATGCTCTCGTCTCTTCTTCTGGGCTTTTCGAGCATGTACTTTTCAAGTGCAGGCTCATTACCCAGCATGATAGCGCCCAGACCGTCCATAACGAGGTTAACGAACAACAGGTGTGTTACCTTCAGAGGTTCCTCAACGCCGAAGAAAGGTCCGAAAGCGGATACCAGTACAGCTGCAACGTTGATGACCAGCTGGAACTTACAGAATTTAAGAATGTTGTGGTATATAGTTCTGCCGTAGAGGATAGCGTCCTTGATGGACTTGAAGTTATCATCGAGGATAACTATCTCGCCTGCTTCCTTTGCAGCTTCCGTACCGCTGCCCATTGCGAAGCCGACATCAGCCTTTTTAAGTGCAGGGCTGTCGTTAACGCCGTCACCTGTCATGCCGACGACCAGATTCATTTCCTGGCAAATTCTTACCATTCTGGACTTATCGGTAGGCAGTGCTCTTGCTATAACACGGATATCTCTTACTATCTTCTTGACTTCTTCGTCAGACATCTTATTGAGTTCTGCGGAAGAAAGTGCCACATCGCTGTCAGACTTGATAAGACCTGCGTCCTTAGCGATAGCCTTAGCAGTTTCAAGACGGTCACCTGTTATCATAACGACCTGTATACCTGCGTCCTGAACTTCCTTGATAGCTTCCTTAGCTTCGGGACGAACATCATCTCTGATGCCCACCAGACCGATGATAACAACGTCATCGTTGATCTGGTTCTCTACCATTGCCTTTTCGGAATAACCGAAGCTCAGCACACGCATTGCCTTGTTAGCCAGTGCATCGATCTTAGCATTCAGCTTGTCCATGTCGATATCCTTGATATTGCCGTCAGCGTCAAGGTACTTGGTAGCCTTAGCCAGCAGTCT
>CAMNMO010000226.1 GCA_946544695.1 uncultured Ruminococcus sp.
CCAGACCTTTAAGCACTGCGGGCTGAGAAACCGTTCTGTCGTAAGCCGTGCCGTTCTCGTAATACTTTCTTCCGCAGCAGCTTATGCCCAGTATATAAGTCTCGCTGTCCTCGGGGTCAGCCACAGCAGCGTCCACCTTATAATCAGAACAGCCCACGCTGCACCTGACGGTATAGCCACGCTTTTCAAGTTCGTCAGCAACTATGCGCTCAAAGCCTGTGCCTGCCGAACTGCTACCCGCCCTGACAGGCAGTGCCGACCTGCCCTTTGCGGCAAATTCAAGGAAGCCCTTCAGCCCGTCAACGCCCTCTGAACGTGTGCGGCTAAGGTCTATCATCTCGGGGGTGATGACCGAGTAGACCACCATTTTCTCCCTTGCTCGAGATATGGCAACGTTCAGCCTGCGCCAGCCGCCGTCACGGTTCAGCGGACCGAAATTCATGCTGACTTTGCCTTCCTTGTCAGGACCGTATCCGATGGAGAAGAATATCACATCACGCTCATCGCCCTGCACGTTTTCAAGATTCTTGATGAGTATGGGCTCATACATCTCGTTCGCCCAGACCTCAAGCTGCGGGTCTGCACGAAATGCATCGTTCAGCACATCGTCCACCAGATTCTGCTGCGGCAGACTGAATGTTACCACGCCGATGGAATGCTTTCTCAGCTGCGGGTCTTTCAGGCGGCGGCATATCTCCTCCACCACCGCTTCGGCTTCGGCACGGTTGGTCTTGCTGCTGCCCTTGTCATAAAAGCCCTCGACATGCACCCAGCTGACCTCGCTTATCTCGTCATCGGGCGAGGGGAAGGTATACAGCTTGTTTTCGTAGTATTTTGAATTTGAATAAGCTATCAGGCTCTCATGGCGTGAACGGTAGTGCCACAGCAGATGTTTCTGCGGCATGGAAAGTGCCAGGCAGTCATCAAGCACGCTTTCAAGGTCCTCCTTGTCATAGTTCTCCTCATCGACCTGATTGGTCGAGAAGAAGCTTGTTGGGGGCATCTGCTTGGGGTCGCCCACAACGATGACGTTCTCGCCCCTTGCTATGGCGCCGACAGCCTCGCAGGTAGGCAGCTGTGAAGCCTCATCGAATATTACCAGGTCGAACTTTGGATAAGTCGGGTCTATGTACTGCGCCACCGATATGGGCGACATTAGCATCACAGGGCAGAGTCTCCTGAGCAGGTTCGGTATGCTGTCAAACAGCTTGCGTATGCTCATCATTCTGCCGCCGCTCTTGATCGCACGCTGCAAAATGCCCAGTTCACTGCTTTTTGCACCCTCGCCTGCTGCGGGCACCTTTGCTGACAGTTCGGCTGCCAGCTCCTGTATGGTCAGCTTTTTGAATGTCTCATGCGCATCGTTCAGGCGGCGCACAGTGTCCTCGAAAAGCGTTCCTGTGAAGCCCGAAAGCGTCTTGCTGCCCTTCATGGCTGCATTGACCTCTGCCTTGCTGACAGCGCAGTCAAAGGCGGCTGCCAGTGAATTACAGTCCACTTTTCCGCCCAGTAATGCTTCGGGTACATTGCCTGCGCCTGAATCTTCCAGCTTTTTGCAGAAGCCCATCAGCACTGTCCAATCTTTAAGGCGTGGCATTTCCGCCGACAGTGCAGCAGTGCGCTCACGGATATCTGCGATGCCGCCCGCAGTCAGCCTTTCGGTATCGATGCTGAAACTGCCCGCAAGCTCTTTGAGCGTTTTGTTCAGCTCGTCATTCCTGTATACGGGAAGTGTGCCCTCACCAAGCTTGGCACCCAACGCCGAACGCTGCGCAGCATCAAGGGGTGAAGCTGCCAGCTTTTCACGCACGGCCAGCGACTTTTCAAGTGAAGCTTTCAGCACATCGGGCGGAGTGCTGTCACCCTGCCAAAGTGCCCCGAAAACTTCCTGTGCAGCAGCCTGTCCGTTTTCGACCTCAGTCTTTGAAGCTGCTGCGCTGATAAGCTTTGTGTAATAGTCCGCTATATTCTCTTTGGTGACAGTGCCTGCGCTTTTCGCATGCGCCGCAAGTTCGTTGACCAGTTTTTTACTGCCGAAATACTTGGGTATGAACCACTTTGACTGCATGGTCTTCCATTCGCTCTGCGCCTTTGCCGCATCATAGCTGAACACTGAGTTCTCAAAGCTGTCTGCAAGTTCTTTCCTGCCGGCCTGAAGTCTGTCCAGTGCATCGACTGTCTTTTCGGCAGGCTCTCTGAGCATTTCCCATTTATTGCCGCCTACGACCGCAGGCAGTATATGACCTTCGCCGCCCGCAGCTGCCCCGCAGATATCAGCAAGGAATGCCAGCTGAGCGTAATCCTGCTTACCGCCGCCCGCCAGCGCCGAAAGCTCGCCCTCGCTCTGTTCAAGCTTGTCAAGGGCAGATGCAAGTTCGTCGAGCTTTGCTCTCAGCTCATCACCCGTTGTCAGACCGCACTCGGTCAGTCGGCATACATTCAAAGCTGTGCTGCCCACATCACCGAACTGTCTGCCAAGATTTGCAAGGCTGCCAACCAGTTCCTTCCACTGACTGTAAGTGTCAGCCTTCATGCTGTTCACCTGCGCATCGGTGAAAGTCAGTCTGCCGTCAAAGGCACGGGTCTGTTCGTAATGCACGGCTGCGTCATACATAGATATGCCGTAATTGCGTATCCTGTGTATCTCCTCCATCGTGCCGTTAAGTTCGGCACGCAGGGCTTTCAGCTTTTCTGCCTGCGCCTGATATTCGGCAGGCTTTTTTATTCTGCCGACATTCAGCGTTTCGTTCAGCTGATCGAGCACAGCACGTTTCTGTGCTTTGTTGGAATGCAGTTCGATGCAGAATGGTCCCAGACCTATCTTGTCAAGGCGCTTTTCCACCACCGACAGCGCAGCCATCTTTTCTGCCACGAAAAGCACCGACCTGCCGTGATAAAGCGCATTTGCTATCATGTTCGTTATCGTCTGCGACTTGCCTGTACCAGGAGGTCCGTGCAGCACAAAGCTTTGTCCCTCGCCTGATGCCACAACTGCCGCAAGCTGTGATGAGTCAGCCGCCACAGGCACAGCAAGGTCACTGGGGGTGATGTTGTCAAGCTCGACTGGCGGCACTGTTATGTCGCTGCCCTCCCACTCGGTCTTGCCCGAGATAAGGCTTGCCACCACTTTGTTCTGCGCAAGTTCATCGGCACGGTTGCGTATATCGTTCCACATTATGAACCTGTTGAAGCTGAACTGTCCGATGAATGCATATTCTTCTATATCCCACCTGCTGCGTGCCATTATGCCCTTGCGGATAATGCTGAATATCAACTGTACGTCCACACCGCTCTCGTCCTCGGGCACGGGGTCAAGTCCGCCTATATCTATCCCGAAGAACTGCCTGAGCATTTCCAGCAGCGTGATATTCACCTGTGTATCCTCATCACGCACACGTATCGAAAAGCTCTTGTCCTGCACCTTGCGGATAATGTCCACAGGCACCAGTATCAGCGGGGCATAGCGTGGCTTCTCGCTGCGGTCGGTCTCATACCATTTTAAAAAGCCCAGCGCCAGATATATGGTGTTGACGCCGTTTTCCTCCATGCTGACCTTTGCAAGCCTGTGCAGCTTCTTCATGGTCTTTTCAAGTTCGCTCTCGCTCATGAAGGTGCGCAGCCGCTTTGACTTGAATTCCTTTGCGGCTATATCTGCTATCAGTTCACGGTGATTCTCGGTCTCATATATCTTACTGTCAGATACTTCCAGCGTCATATCATTTGGCATGGGCATTATCCTGAAAGTTTCATCGGCAGCTATCTCGTCTTCAAGAGAAGCAAGACTTTCCACCATAAGCTGCACATTTGCTGCTGTCGGGCGGAAATTCAGCAGGCTGTTACGCAGGCTGAGGTCAAGCAGCTTACGTTCCCAGACCATCTGCTTGGTCACCTCTCTCGGCTGACCGTTTATCTCGATATCGCCAACGGCTATCTCCCCTGGGGCGGAAGTTATGTCTTTTTTGTCACGCTCGCCGTAATCCACCGCTGTGAACACGCCGTTCTCGCTGACCCTTGCGGGTATGGGGCGTATGCCGCCTGTGCGGGTGCGCTCCACATCTATCGCAAAGCAGAAATCCTCCGCCTTTGCCAGCTTGTCGGCAGCATGGCTTTCTGCGTCATCAAAATCCACGCTCCTGCCTGCGGTGAGGTCGGTGCACTCGATAATGCTTATCTCGTCGATACCGCCTGCCATGCGCTTTGTGAGCGCAGTGCGGTCATATTGCAGGCTGTCGGAGAATGTCTCCTCCTCAAGCCAGGCACCTGCCATCGCATGTGTGGAAGTCACTGCCAGTATGCTGTTCAGCCCTATGGCTTCAAGGCATGAACAGTACAGCACCGCAAGGTCGATACAGGTGCCGCACTTGCCCTCAAGCACTGCATCAGGCAGACGTATGCGCTGTGCGTCCTCAAAGCTTGCAGGCGGCACTGTATATGCGATATTCTCCTGCTGGAGCGCTGCATACACCGCACCCATCTGCTGCTTGACCACATTCGGGTTCCTGGTCTGATAACCCGTGAATGCGGGATCTCCGCACCATTCCTGCAAAAACAGGCTCGCCTTTGATATTACCCCCCTGACCGCAGGATGGTTGGGCGTTATGAACGCAGCAGCAGTCTCGGGCATGAAGTTTACGCCTGTCCACTGGTCGTAGGCAAGCAGTTCTATATCTCTCATTTCCCTGCCGATGACATTATCGCCTTCGGGGGTATGCTGCACAGCTTCTACCCTGACATAGCCTGCTATCTTCTCGGTCAGCCCGAACAGGAAGTCGGGCTTCAGCTTTATGTCAACGGGCGAGAACTCAGCAGGCACGTCGGGCTGAAGGTCTATCGCAGGTGACTCATATTCCTCCGCAAACTCGGGGTCGAAGGCAATGCGCAGAAATACGTTTTTCATGATGCTGTCCGAAATATTGGTCACAACGACACTTCTGAACACGGGCACATAATTCTGCTGCATGGCAAAATTGATCTTAGCGGTCATGGCGCCGCCGAACTTGACTAGGTTTTCCATAATACACTCCTCTCGGGTGAAACGTAATGATCGGGCGCAAAACAGCGCCTGCACTTAGCTAATATTATACCACCACGGACGTTTTGTGTCAATCATCGTGTAAAAAACACCACGGAAATCAATTTTTGCATAATACAAAGGTTTGAACATGCATTACGGCTG
>CAMNMO010000227.1 GCA_946544695.1 uncultured Ruminococcus sp.
TACAGCCGTAATGCATGTTCAAACCTTTGTATTATGCAAAAATTGATTTCCGTGTCACGGTACAGCTGCATATTGACGTTTGGGCTAAGTTGTGGTATAATCGGGATATAGTTAGTCAAAACTAATCGAGCTTTACACAGGAGGTAAACAAACATGTTACTGACAATATTTCTGGCGATAGTATTTTGTATGGCGATCACGGTGCTGCTGATTGCGGCGGTCACCATGATACAGAACGAGAAGATGATGTCATCTGCGCCGAAGGAAGCGCTTGCGCTGCTGAAGCCACGCCCCGATGAACCGTTCAGGGGCGCACGGAAGATGGGTGCGGTGCTGATGGCTATGAGTATCATCATCATACTCGGTGTGGGTGCGGCTGCGATATGGGACGGTCTCAGGTGCGGATATACATTCGGGCAGTTTTTCCTGCGGTTCGTGCTGATATTCACCATATATAAGATCTACGACATGACATTCTTTGACGGGTACATCTTGTGCAGGTCGGGGTTTTTCCAGTTTTACTATCCCGAAGTTGCACCTGTATATGACGGCAGGAAATACGGATACAATATAAAAAGCCAGTTATTGAAGCTGCTTGTCATATTCCCCGCAGCATCTGCACTTGCGGCGTGGATATGCACACTTGTGAAGTAAGCAAAGATCACTGCCTGTTTTTGGCATGCTTACCAACGCTGCTCCCCCCTGACGCAAAAACGCCCCGAAGTTTTCGCTTCGGGGCTGTTGTCATTTACTTGTTATCGCTTTTCCTGCGACGCTTCTCGGGGTGCATCTCATAGTAATGCTTCTTGTCTGCATACATGCTCTCATCGGCATTGTGCAGCGCTGTGCGTATGTTCTTTACATCTTCCTCATAAGCCGTGCCCACCGCAAACTCAACATTCTCATATTTCTCAGATGCCGTTTTCAGCTTCTCGGACTTCTCCTTCAGCTCATTCTCGGTGATGTCTGTCAGCACTATCACAAATTCGTCGCCGCCCGCACGGAATATCTCATGCACCGCAAAAACGTCCCGCATGGCACACGCCGCATTCCTCAGCAGGTCGTCGCCCGCTCTGTGTCCGTCATTGTCGTTGACGGTCTTTAGACCGTTCAGGTCCACAAACAGTATGCCAACCGCCTTGCCCGATGAGCTCTTTGCCAGCGCATCGACACAGTTGTTCATCTCGTTGCGGTTCATGACACCCGTCAGCATGTCCGTTGAACTGAGTACATGCAGCTTGTCTATCAGGCGGAAGCTGTACAGCTCAGATGCAAGTATGAATGTGGTCAGCTCCAGTGTCTCCTTGATCGTGTCAGCCACATCGGCGCTGAAATTGATAGCCCAGACATAGCCCAGCAGCTCGCCCTTGAATTTCAGCGGGAACAATACTATGTTCCTGCCGCCCGCACCCGTGATGGATCTGTACCACACAGGGTTGCGCTCCCTGACAATGTCCATGTCATGCTTGTTCTTGATTATCAGGCAATTGCTGCCCGCTATGGTGTCCTCCCACGATTCGGCTATATCATAGAACTTGTCATCGTTGTAATTCTCCATAGGCAGCAGCTTGCTTTCAGGCGCAAAAGCCTCGCTCAGCACAGTGCACTTTCTTTTTTCGTGATCCATCAGCAGTATGCAGAAATGCTCGCTGTCGCAAAGCTCACGAACGTCCTGACATATCGAACGCATAGTCTCCTTGAAATCTCCCGGACTTCTCAGCTTGATACAGGTCTCCAGCACGGCGGAAGCGATATCAGCCGAAATGGACGACATGCGCTTGGCATCGGGCTTGAAATTGACCTCCATGATATACACGCAGTAACAGGTATTGCCGTTTTCATAAGCAAGCGGCAGGAAGGTCATATTGAACCACACATCAAAGCGTGCGGGGTGTGCATAGGAATGCAGGCATTTTTTATTTACAGCCGCATTGAAGCAAGCGTCCTCGAAGTTCATATCACGATTAAGGTAATTGGTATATTCGCTGTTCGGGACAAACTTTTTAGTCAGCATAGTGACATTTTCAAAAGGCTTTTCGATACTGTCGATATAAGTGGGATTACCTGTGACGATGCGGATATTGCCGTAGTCACCGTTATCAAAATTTTCTACTGAGACGACGCAAGCAGCGGTCGGTATATTATCTACGAAAGACTGGAAATCCATGAAAGCACCATCCCTTTTATAACTTATATACAATATTATAGCACATGTTAACCGAATTTGCAAGATTAGACACAAAAATTATAGAAAAACCTATTTTTTGCACAAAGGGCATCCGTGAAGGTACAAGTGCGTTTTTTAATTCAAAATTATCTGCCAGCCCTCCATGACAGTTCTGCCTATTACTGAGCTATCATGTACGATCAGACCATCAGGTGACAGCCCCAGCTCTGTTGTAAAGCCATCACACCAGCCGACCCTGACTGTGACAGTTTGAGAAACGGTATTACTATTATTCGGGGCATCATTATTCTGATATGGGTTTTCATAAAAGCCGTCCATGCCACGATAAGTATTGCCGTCTGCAACATAAAAACTATGCTGATCAAACGGTTCAGGGCTTTCTATCCCGACAAACTCTCTTAAAAATTCTTTTTGCGCCTCTGTCAGTTCCACATTATTCGCTTTTACCGCTGAAATTATACTTGATATGTCAGCCCTTCTGCCCTCATACCAGCCTGCTTCACGGAGTTTTTTATAGGTATCCTCAGTAACGGTGATGTGGCAGTCATATTCTTTTGTCAGTATGTACTCAAAAAATCCTTCGGCAGAATCTGATATATAACGTTTCTTTTCTGTATCCGAAACTGCACCGAACGAACCGTTTTCACTTAATACAAAACGTTCTATCGTCCCGCAGGAATTCACTGCGCTTCCAATATAAAGTATCAGTTCTCCGCTGTCAGGGTCTGTCGCAGCGCTGCGCAATCTCAATGTAATATGGAGAACATCTTTTGAAACGCTCTCTGTCCTGTAAAATTCGATCTCATTGAATTCTGTTAAAAATAATATGACCCGATCTGACAGCTCCTTATTATACTTTTCACTCAGCTTTTTTAGTTTTTCGCCGACAGTCTTTTTGTTACGCTCATGATCATAGAACTGACTTGGTTTATATTGAACTGATAAACCACTTAACATGTCAAGAAATTTTGCTCTGTTCAAAGTAGTCCTCCGTTATTTTAAGGTCCTTATTTTCAAAAGTGTGCTTGCAATTTTCACACATCGGGGTTTCATATCCAAAACTCTATCCCCATTTTTTGGCATTTCTGAATATTAGTTCAAAGCCTTCCATTATCGTCCTTCCAAAAACAGAACCAGGTTCTTCGAGAAGCATTTTTCCATCAGGTGTTATATATATTTTACCGCTAAATGCGATATTTCCGACATAAACTATTTCATTTCCATACTCTGAGCAAAGATCGTCATCATAGTCTCTTGAAACACTATACCACTCCTCATCAGCCGCTATAAAAAAGCTGTAACCTTCATCGGTTTTGCCTGTTATTCCTGAGAATTCTTCCAAAAATCCAATTTGTGCTTTTGAAAGTGAATATCCTGCTTTTTTACACCCATTAACAATATCGGATATTTTAACCTTTCTGTTTTCATACCAGCCTGCTTTTCTGAGTGTTTCGTATGTTGAAGTACTGATCATAATATGGTGATCATACTCTATTGTTTTGATGTACTGTAAAAATGCATTTTCATTATCTGAAATCAAAACGAGGTGTTCATCATCTTTTTTTGAAGCTTTAGCATAAAAACGACCGTCCTCCGACAAATAAAATTCCCGTATTATACCGCATTCATTCTGAACGTATCCTATGCTCATAAGAGCATTTGTATCAGTCATAATTACCCTGAATACGTTAGGTATCATGTGGAATTTAATTGTATTTTTTGAAAAGCTCTCCATTCTTTCATAATAGAACTCCCCATGTTTTTCAAAGAATTCTATGATGCTCGTATTATCATATTCTTTTCCCGATTTTATGAACTCTGCGATAAACTTATACTTATCGAAAGAAAGAACAGTTAATTTTGTATTTGCGTTACCTGCTGTCAACGTTTCAATCATAATAATTCTCCCTGATATGATACCATGTGCTGTATTATGTGGAAGCTTTGATATCTCCTGATGTTTCTTATTTGATTTTACCACATTTTGGGCATTTTTGCAAGTCTTTTCGAGCTGAACTAAACCCGGCAGATGATCGTGGCGGTATCAGACAAATATCCCCTGCGTTCATTGCTGACGCATGGGGGATCACTCATGTTGATTATAAATATCTTACTTTAATTTCTTTTTTCTTCAAGCCATTTAAGATAGCTTGTTACCTCAAGTATGTCAGATTTTAATTCTTCCTTATCATCAGCAGAAAGTTCCAGATTATCCCAATTCTCATTTTTCAGAAAAGATAGAGATTTCATTGTATTTTTCTCTAGAGATCCGTTCTTTACAAGTATCATTCCGCTTCTTGAAAATCTTATTATCATTGTGAAGCACCACACAGCTTTTTCAAGATCAGAAAGTTTTGGAAAATCATATACAAATACCTCTTCAAATGATTTTTCATAAGATAAGAATCTATTTATAACTATCATTCTATCAATACTTCCGTAAAAATAATCAAGGCATCGATATTTTAATTCCAGCAATTTCATTCTTGTACCTTCTTTTCTTTAGTATTTTTCCTCATACACAACTTTGAACACGTACAGTCTTATGTTCCAGACGGCTCAGGCTAAGATGGACAAACAATGGACAAAGTGTATTTTTACACAACAAAAAACTTCGCAAACGCCGTAAATTCGGTGTTTTGCGAAGCTCTGATTGGTGCGGCAAACGGGACTTGAACACTCGGAGATTTGAAAAGCGATTTTTAGCATTGTTAAGTAAAGCCCTATTTTGCGAGGTTTTATGCATATTCGTGTTAAGCGCCGATTAGCGATTTTTAGTGCATTTTTTCGATTTTTTGCACCCTATAACACCCAAATAACACCCAAGATTAAACAGAGAGCAGACCCGAAAGCCTGCTCAATCTGCTTTGAATTTGTTGTGCTTTTGTTACATCTTTTTTGCATTATTATTCTGCTTTTCTCTGCTTGCCATCTGTGAGGATATCAGCAACCACGCCCAGCGCCTGAGCTTCACGATCTTGAAAGG
>CAMNMO010000228.1 GCA_946544695.1 uncultured Ruminococcus sp.
GTGCTGCCATCAATGCGAGTGTTTTTTTCATTGTTATTACTCCTTTTCTTTTTGGCACGAATGCCGTTCTTCTCCATCGGACTATCGTCCGTCTTTGCCGCCCCGTTCAGATAATACGGGACAGTCATCTGTTTAATTATAAAATAAATCTAATTATTTGTCAAGCAATAATAATTGCAATTTCGCAATAAAAGCTGACATTTATTGCTGCATATTGTCCAAAAACGCTGTGCGGCATTCTTCCCCCTGCGGCGGGGGGAAGTTCGTCACGTTACGGGGCGGGTACCTGCCTGTGTACAGCTGAGGTCTGCCGCTGCATATCGGGGATCATGGGCAAGCAAAAGTTCCCCCTGCTTTTGCAGAGGGAACGATGTACCTTATCAGTCAAATCTCTCGTCGATGACACGGGCGGTCTTTTTCAGGCTTCTCGGCAGAACGCCTATCTCGACCACCTTGACGATGGGTGTGAAGCCTATACTGCTCTTGACCTTTTCTGCAATGCGCTTAGCAAGGTCTGCAAAATCGACATGACCGTTTGTCTCAACATAAATGCGCATGGTATCCTTGCCGTCCAGATGGGATATGCGTATCTGGTATTCGCTGGATATCTCCTCGAATTCCGCCAGCACTTCCTCTATCTGTGCAGGGAAAACATTTACGCCCTTTATCTTCATCATGTCGTCGGTCCTTCCCCTGATGGTATCTATGCGGGGGAACTTTCTGCCGCAGGGACATTCGCCCGGGATTATGCGTGAAAGGTCGTGGGTGCGGTAACGTATCAGCGGTGCGCCCTCCTTGACCAGTGTGGTTATTACTATCTCGCCCCACTCGCCGTCAGGCAGGTTCTCGCCTGTCTTGGGGTCGATTATCTCCAGATACAGATAGTCGTCCCAGTAATGCATACCTGTGTTGTACTCGCAGTTTATGCCGATACCCGGTCCGTATATCTCGGTAAGTCCGTAGATATCATAAAGCTCGATACCCAGTTCGTTGGCTATGCGCTCTCTCATCTTGTCAGACCATCTCTCGGAACCGATGACACCCTTTTTCAGATGTATCTTGTCCTTGATGCCCCTTTTCTGTATCTCCTCAGCCAGCAGCAGCGCATAGGAAGAAGTCGAGCAAAGCACGGTGGTCTCCAGTGCCTGCATCATTTCCAGCTGCTTTTCGGTATTACCCGGACCCATAGGCACAGCCATAGCGCCCAGCTTTTCACAGCCGTTCTGGAAACCTATGCCCGCAGTCCACAGACCGTAGCCCGGAGTTATCTGTATCCTGTCCTTTTTGGTTATTCCTGCGACCTCGTAGCAGCGCTTGAACATCTCGCCCCAGTCGTCAACGTCTTTGGCGGTATAGGGTATTATGACGGGCTTGCCTGTTGTGCCCGAAGATGAATGAATGCGCACTATCTCGTCCTCAGGTGCGGTCATCAGTCCCAGAGGGTAAGCGTCCCTCAGGTCATTCTTTTCGGAAAAGGGCAGCTTTGCAAACTCCTCGGGCGAGTTCACTTCGGTGATGCCTGCCTTCTTCAGCTTTTTGCCGTAAAAGCTGTTTGAAGCTATCAGTGCCTTTATCCTGTCATTTACCTGACCCAGCTGTTTTTCGTTTATCTGCATGATATTCTCCTCCTTATTATCGGATATTTCCGAAACTATTATAGCACATTATCACGCAAAAGTAAAGACGATATCGCATGTTTGTGCAAAAAAGTACCGCAAATAAAAACAAAAGCGGGCGATGCACACCTTTGCATGCACCGTCCGCCTTATGCCGCCGCTGTATCAGAGCAGTGTTATGCCCTTTTCAGCGCATTTTTCTATCATATCCTCAGGCCAGATGCTTGACTGCACCTCACCGATGTGAGCCTTTTCGAGCAGCAGCATGCACAGTCTTGACTGACCGATACCGCCGCCGATGGTCAGCGGGAGGGTACCGTTTGCTATCATCTTGTGGTAATCATACTGCATCCTGTCCTCAGCGTCAGCTTCTTTCAGCTGTGCTGCCAGTGACTTCTCATCGACTCTCACGCCCATAGAAGAAATTTCGATGGCGTTATCCAGCACCTCGTCCCAGAAGAAGATATCGCCGTTGAGCGACCAGTCATCGTAGTCAGGTGCTCTGCCGTCGTGCTTAACGCCGCTTCTGAGCTTGCCGCCGATCTTCATGATGAACACGGTCTTATGCTCTTTGGTGATGAGCTTTTCCCTCTCCTTAGAGGTCTTATCGGGGTACATATCCTCCAGCTCCTGAGTGGTGATGAAGAACACGTCCTCGCTGATGGTGTTTTTCAGCTGGGGGTATCTGAGACTTACCTTGCGCTTGGTATAGACGATAGCCTTTACCACGCACTTTACGGTCTCTTTAAGGAACTCCTCAGTGCGCTGGTCACGTCTGATGACCTTTTCCCAGTCCCACTGGTCAACGAAGATGGAGTGGAGGTTATCGGTATCGTCATCACGGCGGATAGCGTTCATATCGGTATAGATGCCCTCGCCTGCCTGATAGCCGTAGCGATAAAGTGCCATTCTTTTCCACTTAGCCAGCGACTGAACGACCTCAGCCTCGCCCTCTATCTCCTTGATATCGAAGCTTACCTTGCGTTCAACGCCGTTGAGGTCATCATTTATACCGCTGCCCCTGCGGACTATAAGCGGTGCAGAGACACGGTCGAGCATAAGCTGGATAGACAGCGCCTGCTGAAAAATGTCCTTGATGTACTTGATTGCGTGCTGAGTTTCTCTCAGCGACAGTGCCGAGGCATAGCCCTCGGGCAGATACAGTGATCTTGACATATCGTTCACTACCTTTCAGAATCTTTCGTAAAAAATAAAAGACATTCCGACCACATGACTGCAATCGGAACGTCCTTGTTCCTTACTATGCAATTATTATACACCATAATTGCATATATGTCAAGTGGTTTTACTCAAAATTTCCGTTATAACGTATTTTTATGGGTTTTTCTCGCTAAATTTATGCAAGTTTGCGAATATAAACTTGCATTTTTCACCAAACAGCGGACTGTGCTGTGTTCACCATATCGTTGTCAGACGGCTGTTTTTACTCTATGGGTCGCTTTGCAGGCTTTTTATCTTATCGAACCCACTGTTCTCGGGAACATGATAACGTCCCTGATGTTCTGTACGCCTGTTGTATACATGATAAGTCTCTCAAAGCCCAGACCGAAGCCGCCGTGCGGTACTGTACCATACTTTCTCAGGTCGAGATAGTCGCTGTACAGGTCGAGGTTCATGTTCCTCTCCTTCATGGCTGCTATCAGCTTGTCATAGTCAGCTTCTCTCTCGCTGCCGCCGATTATCTCGCCGACACCGGGTACCAGCAGGTCAACCGCTGCAACAGTCTTGCCGTCGGGGTTCTGCTTCATGTAGAAACTCTTTATCTCCTTAGGATAATCGGTCACGAAAACTGCCTTGCCGAATACCTTCTCTGACAGATATCTCTCATGCTCTGTCTGGAGGTCGCAGCCCCACTCAACAGGGTATACGAATTTCTCGCCCGACTTCTTCAGCAGCTCGATGGCTTCGGTATATGTTACCCTGCCGAACTCATGGCTGATAAGTTCTTCAAGTCTCGCTTTAAGACCCTTTTCAAAGTGTGCATCAAAGAATGCTATCTCATCGGGGCACTTCTCCAGTACAGTACCGATGACATGCTTTACCATATCCTCTGCGACTTCTATAACATCATCAAGCTCAGCAAAAGCTATCTCGGGCTCAACGTGCCAGAACTCTGCAAGGTGCTTGGGTGTGTTGGAATTCTCAGCCCTGAAAGAAGGACCGAAGGTATATATCTTGCCCATTGCTGTGGCTGCCATCTCGCCTTCAAGCTGTCCCGATACAGACAGACCTGCACGTCTGCCGAAGAAATCAGCTGCATCATAATCGTCCTCAGACTTGAATTCCTGAGAATAACCGATGGTGGTAACTCTGAACATCTCACCTGCGCCCTCGCAGTCAGAACCTGTGATAAGGGGGGTGTTCACATAGATGAAGTTTCTTTCCTGATAATAGCTGTGTATAGCCTGAGCGAGAACAGAGCGAACTCTCATCACCGCATTGAAAGTATTGGTCCTGCCTCTGAGGTGGGGCATGGTACGGAGAAATTCAAGAGTATGACCCTTTTTCTGGAGGGGATAATCCTGCGGGCAGTCACCGAGAACGGTGATATCAGCGGGGGTGACATTTATCTCGGCAGCGTTTCTGCCTTCTACCAGCTTGCCTTCAACTTTAAGGGAGGTACCCACACGGGGGATATCCTTATAATCGGGGTCATTCGCCTTATCGATAACGACCTGAACGTTCTTCAGCGATGTGCCGTCGTTGAGTTCAACGAAAGCCACGTTCTTTGAGTTTCTCGAAGTCCTCACCCAGCCGCAGACAGTAACTGTCTGTCCGATGAGCTCCTTGTTCTGCAATACTTCTTTGATGTCGATGTGTTTCATAGCTTTTCTTCCTTTCAATAACATTTATCCGTATCCTATTCAGTGCGGAATTTAAGTTTGTGGGGTTGTGTCGCCCGAAGTTCGATATAGCCGCATTTTATGCAGACCAGGCACTGCGTCCCCGACTGCACGGGCGCCGACAGCAAACCTTTCCTTGTACGCTGCACCACAGGCTGTGAAGCGGGGTACATCAGCAAATTTGCCGTGACCATTTCTTCACCGCAGCGCAGGCACTTCATATTTTCGTTGTCATTATTTTCCATACAGCACCCTCCTTACAAAAACGCTGCCGACCGGCAAACAAAAAAGCTCCCGTCCCAAAACAGGACGAGAGCATTAAGCTTCGTGGTACCACCTGAATTACAAATCGCTCAAAAGCAAGATCCGAGCGTTGTCACTCTTATCCTCGTAACGAGAGGAACACGTCTTTCCTACTAAGCAAAAGCTTTTCGGTCTGCCGCTCACGGGTGTTATTCGCAAAGGCTCTGCTGCACGGCTCACACCTTTCCCGTGCTCTCTGAGAGTGAATACCTGAGTTACTTCTCCCGGTCATAGCGTTATAAAAATTATTGCATATATTATAGCACTGTTTCGGGGATTTGTCAAGTGCTGCGGGAACATTTTCACGGAAATCAATTTTTGCGTAATCCAAAGGGTTGAACATGCATTACGGCTGTAAAATATGGTGTTGAGTGTATTCCCCC
>CAMNMO010000229.1 GCA_946544695.1 uncultured Ruminococcus sp.
GCTTATCTCCCTCCTGACCCTTTCCAGTTCCTCGAGAAACATTCTGTCTGTGGCGGAAAGGCGGTAGCTTGACTGGTATATCAGCACGTCCTTGTTGGTCTTGCTGATGAGGGGCGTGCGGCGCTGCACAAGCTTGCAGCGGTCAAGTATCTCCTGCGGCATGGGCGATACCCACATGTAGGAATCGGGACACGCTGAAAGAATATCGAACTGGCTGCCCCTTTCATATACGTAGATATGCCTGCGGTGGCGGCGCAGGTCGGCGTTTTTCTTCTGGTAGAAGGCTGAGATGTTTGGCACCGTGTTGTCGCCGTGCAGTATCTCTATGTACTTTTCAAGCACTTCTTCGGTTATCTCATCTTCCTGTGCCAGCGGACTGTCCTCACTCATTATCAGCACGTAGTCGTACTGCCAGCTGCTGTGCACCGCCAGATTCTTTTCTTCAAGCAGCGGCAGGAAGAAGCTTTCGTAAGCTATGGGGTAGCGTATCAGACCCAGGTCGTACTCGCATTCCACCACAGAATTTATGGTCTCCATCGAGTTTGTCTCCTTGATCTTTATGTCCATCGACTGCCTGTCGGACAGCCTGTTCAGAAAACAGGTGAATGCATGTGTGACGTAGCTTGCCCTGGGCAGCAGCAGCGAAAAACTTATGCTGTCCGCTGAATTGTCGCTGTAAAGATTCTCCATCTTGTCCAGCTGAACAAGTATGGCTTTGGCATACTGCAAAAATTCCTTGCCCTTGTCAGTCGGCACTACTCCTTTTGCAGACCGCTTGAATATCGGTATGCCCACCTCATGTTCCATTTCCTTGATAGCTTTCGAGAGATTGGGCTGTCCCATATAAAGTGCAGCCGCAGCCTTTGTTATCGACCCCAGCCGTTCAACTTCGACCACGTATCTCAGATGTGTCAGATTCATTGATTTCCTCCATCTATATAAAAAAGTATATATCGCTATGTGTATTATACAATATTATTTTTTATATGTCAAGCTTTGCGTGAAAGTCGGCACGGAAATCAATTTTTGCATAATACAAAGGTTTGAACATACATTACGGCTGTAAAATATGGGGTTGAGTGTATTCTCCCCCGCCGTACGGCGGGGGAGAATACACAAAATACAGCTTTGTTTTGTCAAAATTGATTTCCGTGGAAAGTCGGTCATGGCAAAATGTGTCTGCCCGATTTTTAAAATTGACAAATGTTAATGACAAACCCGATGTTTCGTGATATAATACTTTACATAACGAAGGAACTCATTCAAAAAAGGGGGAACTCTCATGGATAAAAAATATCTTACAGACCAGCTGAAGGCTTTTGCTGATAAAACAGGGCTGACTGTCAGCGAGGAGATACTTGGCGAGGTGGTCAGCCTGGCAAGCTTCCGTGTGGCTGCAAAGGGAAGTCTGCTTTCTTCCGCAGGCGAAGACACTGCCGAGACAGCACTGGTGCTTTCGGGTATAGCACGCTGCTACTATATCGACGATAACGGCAGCGACATGACAAGGGGATTTGCGCCCGAGGGCTATATGTGCATGGACGAAGGCTTTTTCGGGTACACTGAGAGGATATGCTTCTGGGAGACCCTTGAGGAGACGACCCTGATGTTTTGCAGGACCGCCGATATCAAGGCACTTATCAACGAATATGCCGAACTTAAAGATATCTGGATAGCTCTGCTTGAAAATGCCATGCGCTACAAGATATACCGTGAGAACAGCTTCCTTACGGAAAATTCGGCGGAACGCTATCTGCATTTCAAAAAGATGTTCCCGAAACTCAGCGGGCGGGTGCCGCAGAAGCACATAGCTACCTATCTGGGCATAGCACCCGAGTCACTGAGCAGGATAAGAAGCGCCATGAAGGAGGAGCAGGAAAATGTGCAGTGATATCATGATAGGTACCTGGGCATGGGGCACGGGGTATAACGGTTCAAGAATGATCTTCGGCAGCAGGACAGACCCCGCTGTGCTGTCAAAGACCTTTGAAAAGGCTGTGGGTCTGGGACTGAAAAACTGGGATACAGCCGCAGTTTACGGCATGGGCAGCTGCGAACAGCTGCTTGGCAGACTCATGCAGGGCAGGGAAGATATATTTATCTCGACCAAGTTTTTCCCTGCAAAAAAGTTTAAGTCGGGTGAACTGACAAAGTCCTTTGAGGACAGCATGAAGCGTCTTGGCAGAAAGCATGCGGATATCTTCTGGATACACACGCCCAATAATCTGAACGACAACCTGAAAGAAGCCCTGCCGCTGATGAATGACGGACGTATAAGGTCGGTGGGGATATCAAATGTTTCAATGACACACATAAAGCAGGCGGAAAAGTACCTTGCCGAAAACGGACAGAAGCTTGGTGCGGTGCAGAACCATTTCAGCCTGCTCAGAAATGACCAGCAGCCGATAATAGACTACTGCAACAGTCACGGCATTCGCTATTACGCCTATATGGTGCTTGAACAGGGTGCGCTTTCGGGCAAATACAGTGCCAAACATCATTTTCCTGTTTTCTCCATGCGCAATCTGGCTTTCCCGAAAAGCAAGTTCATAAGGATAGAGAGGCTGCTTGCGGTGCTGCGCAAAACAGCCGAAGCACACTCCATCGACCCGTCGCAGGTTCCTGTGCTTTGGGCGATAAGCAAGGGCGCTGTGCCCATAGTCGGCATAACAAAGCCCGAACATGCAGAAAAGCTGGCAGCAGCGCTGAAAGTCACCCTGACGGCAGAGGAGACAGATGAACTCACGGAAGAAGCAGGTAAAACAGGCATACGTCAGCAGGGCAGCTGGGAACCACAGTGATATCAACAGCGGTATTTCCCCGTAAAAGGGAGGTATCGCTGTTTTCTTTCCAGAAGTCGGAAAAAGTATAAACTTTATACTAAAATCGGTTAAAAGTTTTTGTATTTATTGACAATCTGAACGGATTATGATATTATATAACTATAAATGCGATAAAATGATGAAAGCTGGTGTCGGGATATGAAGCTGGTATTTGATGTTGAGGATAAGCCGTCTTTTGGCAAGCTGATAGTGTTTGCTTTGCAGCAGATGCTTGCAATACTTGCAGCGACTGTCGCTGTGCCTGTCATCATCGGCAACGGTCTTACACCTGCGGCTGCAATGTTCGGTGCAGGCGTGGGCACGCTGGTGTATGTGGCTTTCACAAAGTTCAAAAGCCCTGTTATGCTTGGTTCGTCCTTTGCGTTCATCGGTTCGATGAGTGTGGCATTTGCAGGTGCAGCCACGATGCAGCTCGGCATGCTGGGGCTGGTACTCGGTGCAGCCTTTGCGGGAATTGTTTATGTCATCATAGCAGCGCTGATAGGTGCTGTGGGCGTTGACTGGCTGAATAAACTGATGCCCCCTGTGGTCATAGGACCTACGGTGGCGATAATAGGTCTGTCACTGGCGGGCAATGCCATCGGTGATATACAGAAAAGCGATGTTACAGATGTGAGCGGTTCAAATTATGCGGCGCTTTTCTGCGGATTTGTCACCCTTGCTGTGACCATGCTTGCCACCACCTACGGCAAAAAGATGATGCGTCTTGTGCCCTTTGTGCTTGGTATCCTGGCGGGATACGCCACTGCTTCCGTGCTGACCCTGATAGGCGATGCGGCAAATGCAGATGCACTCAAAGTGGTCGATCTCTCGGTGTTCCGTACCATAATGTTCCCTGATGACAAGGTGACGTTTGCAAGCTTTATCAAGCTGCCAGACATGGTATTTTTAGATGCCGCAGGCGGTCTTGATGAATTGACAGGCAGCTATCTGCTGACGGTGCTGGTGGCTTATGTGCCCGTGGCACTGGTGATATTTGCAGAACATGTTGCTGACCACAAGAACCTTTCTTCGGTCATAGGGCGTGACCTGCTGAAAGAACCAGGTCTTGCAAGGACACTGCTTGGCGACGGTGTCGGTTCGATCGCAGGTTCGCTTTTCGGCGGCTGCCCAAACACGACCTACGGCGAAAGTGTGGGCTGTGTTGCCATCACAGGCAATGCATCGGCAGCCACTATCGTCGCAGCGGCTGTCGGCTGCATATTTTTCTCTTTTGTCACACCCTTTGTGGCTTTTATCGAATCCATACCCTCCTGCGTGATGGGCGGCGTCTGCGTGGCGCTGTACGGCTTTATCGCAGTATCGGGACTTAAAATGCTTAAAAATGTCGATCTTGACAGTCACCGCAACCTGTTCACGGCATCGGTAATATTCATAGCAGGCATCGGCGGACTCAGCATAAACTTCGGTTCGGTAACGCTGACAGAGGTGGCAGCAGCGCTGATACTGGGTATACTGACAAATGTTATGCTGTCCAAAAAACAGGATAAAAAAGAGGGCGAAAGATGAAACAGTGCGAGCATTGCTATGAGCGCTTTAAAAGCGAAAAAAAATCTGCCCGAGGTGCGGCGGAAAACTCATAGAGCTAGCGGATCTTTATGACCCCGAAACAGGTGAACATGAAATGACAGATGGTGAGCGCAGGCGGTTCTTCCCGAGAACGGCGCTCGATATCGCACCGGCTGTGATGCTGTGGGGCGAGGGGACGCTGCTTATGGTAAATGCGCTCCTGTCATTTTACGGACTGTATGCTTTTCCGGCGCTGTTTCCTGCACTTGCGGGTACGGGCGTATGGGCTAAGGACAGCTTTTTCGATATGGGATCTTCGGCACGGGTCATAAACGGCGAAAATGTCATCGAAGGTGAACGACCCGACCTTGCGAAGATACAGGCTGCTGCAAGCAGACATAATTTCATGGTAAGGCTTACGGGCATAGCATTTGCTGCTGTGTTCGGCGTGGCTGCCGTGGTATCATTCGGCGGTGCGCCCGAGTAGACGCATATCGGCAGAAAAAAAGGTCATGACTATATGATAAAAAACTATGTTCATCCCTTTGGCACACCATAAAAAGCCGACTGTTATTACTTCCGCAGACAAGCTGTCTAGTGTATATGCGCTTAGACAGCTGTGTAATAAATTACCGCTGTGTCAAAAAAATGCTTTGGGCGGCAGCATGGCGGGCGAACTATATAAAAGTGAGGTTTTCAATTATGAGCAAAGTAACAATTATCGACCACCCCCTTATCCAGCACAAGATATCACTGTTGAGAGATGAAAACACAGGCACAAGAGACTTCCGCATACTGGTGGAGGA
>CAMNMO010000230.1 GCA_946544695.1 uncultured Ruminococcus sp.
ATGACAGCCGTATCGAAAAGCTGCTGAAAGCCATTCTCGGGCAGGAAGTGCAGCTTGAACCGAGAGAAAGCCGTGTTGAAGACCTGCTCTACGCTATCCTCACAGGCGGCAGCTACGACGAGCCGACGCTCAGTGAAATGGAGGATATACTGCTGTGTATCCTCCATGGTGAGCGCTACGACGGACCGACAAGCAGCCGCATCAACGCCCTGCTGAAAGTCAAGGCAAACGGCGGCGACTATGACGAGCCCAGACTGTCCCGAATCGAGGAGCTGATCTATGAGTGGATAACTGGCGGCGATATATCTATATACACAGGCACACTTCCCGCAGCCTTGCAGACTGTTGCGGGATATCTTCTTGGATATAAGGTATGGGGAAACACTGGTGGTGTTGGGGCTGAAACGGAGAACTTGTTTGATGCAGCAACTGCGTATGGTAACATGTATGATAGCGCCACTGGTACTCTTGTTGGTGCTGCAAGCTCCTTAACGACCATGAGAAACAAATTCGACAGTTCTATGGTTGGTGTGCCGATAACAATATCTATACACGCAGACGATGTACCAGTGACGAGAGTATACATACGATGTACCATCGGCGGAACAAATGTTGACAGTAACTCCATAGCTAACGGTAAAACCGGAATTATGACGGTAACAGTTACGCCGACATCAGTGAACGATGACTGGCGGATAACATTTGGCACTGGAGCTGGTGATATAACGCTTTCAGACATCATGCTCAACCTCGGTACAACCCCTCTCCCTTATGTGCCATTTGGCTACAAGCTCCCTATCCTCAGCAACGACACCATCACCGATATATACATCGGTGATACTCAGCTTGCAAAAGATGAGTATGTTGATAGCAGTTCTAGGCAGATATATAAAAGGACAGAGAATTTACTTAATGAAACGTGGTTTAATGACGATAAACAGCTTTCAGCGTCATCAGGTTTGCCTGTTAACTATACAGGCAGAATTGCGATAATAAATCCCATTGATGTTTCCAATATTGACGCTGTTACATTAACGTATTCTCTAGGCACAACTGCAACAGAGTATTTTATGTACTCCATTTTTTCTGGAAATACACTTATCGAAAGAGTAGCGAATAAAACAAGTGGTGCTACTATAAACGTAACTAACGCTGATACGCTTTATATTTGCTTATATATTGGTGGTAGAAACATAACAGTAAACGATGTTCAATGGATTATGCTCAACCTCGGTTCAGAAGCTCTCCCCTACGAACCCTATCTCACCCCCACAGAACCACCCGCACCGCTCCCGCAGATACCGACATTTGCAGGCAAGACGACTATCAGCTATGGTGGAACAGGTGCACAGCCTGAAAAGGTCGAACTGAAATACAGATAGGAGGAATAAAAAATGACTTTTGATGAATTTATAGAAAAGCATGAGGGTAAGGCAGTAGACTATGACGGCGCTGCGGGAAGGCAGTGTGTAGACTTGGCGGAAGCTTATTTTGATGAGGTCTTTGGCAGCGGAATAAGCAACTTTTGGTACGACGCACGTCATTTTTACGAGCTTTTCGACCAGAACAGCTGGCTGAAAAAGAACTTCGACCGCATACCCAACACCCCCGATTTCGTACCCAAGAAGGGCGATGTTGCCGTGTGGGGCAGGAATCTTTCCTCGGGTGGCTGGGGTCATATCGCCCTCTGCACAGGCGAAGGCAACACCACATACTTTTACAGCTATGACCAGAACTGGACAGGCAACGGCGACCCCTGCACGAAGATAAAACACAACTACCGTGCATTTCTGGGCGTGCTGCGCCCGAAAGACCAGACAAAGGTCAGCGGCAAGCCCGAAGCGGTCAAAGGGGATATCAATGGCGACGGGAAGGTGAACGTCACCGATGTATCAAAGGTCGCTGCGCACGTAAAGGGCGAAAAGGCATTGTCCGCTGCCGCTGAAAAGTCCGCCGATGTAAACGGCGACGGAGCGGTAAACGTTGCGGATATCTCCAAGATGGCAGGACATGTGAAGGGGATAAAGGCGATAAAATGATGATATATAGTGCATAAATACAGCCCTCGGGACGTTGTCTCGGGGGCTGATTATTTTTATAGTGTGCCTATCAGCTTTTCCATCAGTTCTCGCTGGCTGATTTGCTGCTGCTGTGCGGCAGCCTTAAACTTGGCTACTGATGCCGACGACAGTGTCAGATTGAGAGCTGTCACGCTGTCGTCTTCGGCAGGTTCGCCGAAAATGCCGATATAATTATCGGTATCAAGGCGTTCTTCAGCCCACTGCCTTGCTTCCTCATAGGTCAGGGGGATTATCTTTTCGTCTCCGCACCACTCGTTCTGCCCGCAGCTCTTGCTATACTTGCTAGCTGCGTTGCTGTCCCCATGCAGGAAGTACTCTCCGGTACGCTTCTGGAAGAGTGTCTCGCAGTACCAGTGGAAGTCACTGTGGTAGGGGTTCGGCTCATACTCTGCGAGTCTCTTCGCTTTCGTGGTGTCATATACCCTGTTTTTTATGATCCTTTTCACGACTATACCTCCTTATTTAGTTCCAAGAAATATATTTTATCAATAGTTTCTATTACTATGCAATTTGCGTCATTTCGATTGCATATTGTTGCAGTTCTGCAATCGTCTTCACTGTATCTCCATGCATAATTCCAATAGATATCATTGGGTACTTCTTTTGGTCCATTTTCTTCTAAAATTGTTCTTGATCCTATTATAGATTTGTAATAGTTGTCTACTATATCGCATTGTTTTTCGGGTGCAAGTGGTTTACTAATGAGATTTTCTAATAACTCTGTCTCGGTAATATTTTTATAATTCATGCTTATATCTCCTTATCAATCCCATATATGTTCTTCACAGTATGCCATGAATTCTGCTTCCATTTCTTCCAATACCTTTGCATAATCTTCGCCATTGCGAATTCTTTCCTTTGCCTTGTTGCCTGCTGACGATTTTACATGATGTGCTGCGCAACTCCAAGATTCAGCGGTAAGATAAGCGTTTGCAATTGGATACATGGCTCTTATCTCTTGAACTTTGTTTGCATCGGGATATGTAGGATATCTGCCGTCTCCACGTTCAAATGCTCTGTCAAAAGCTTCTTTCTGCTCATTGAATGTACGAATAGCTTCCTCCAGCTTGTCCAGCCCGATAGATGCTTTCCAAGCTTTGCTTTCCTCTGCATACTTTTTGAAGGTTTCTTCTCTACGTGCTTCCTCTTCGTGCAGATAGTCAAGTATTTCCTGCTTATGTGCTTTGACGAAGCTGATGTCTTCGGGGGCTTTTGATATGCTCTTATCAACGTTGAGCATACCTTTTTTTGTCTTAGGCTCGTAAATCTTGTACTTCTTTACCAGTTCAGCGATATTTGTCATAGTGCTTACCTCCTTCATGTCTGTGGGCTTTTGCCCTTGTTCCTTGTTTCTGTCTATATTATAGCATAGACTTGCTAGTAAGTCAAGTGTTTTTTGATAAAAAAGTTGAATTGCTAGTAACTTTTGTACAGTTGTACAAAATGCGGCTATATTTTTGAACAGATTCACAATAAAGAACTGAAGGCTTAGAACAAAAGTGCTGAAACAGGTGCTGTAATAGAACAATTTTTTTGAAAATTTGCCGCCATAAATAAAAATACCGGATAAAACAATAAACCCCGAAAACACATTGTTTTCGGGGTTTTGGCGCGGATTGAGAGATTTGAACTCTCGCGCCCCTTTCGAGACCTACTCCCTTAGCAGGGGCGTGTTTTTATGCGTAGATACGCAGTTTTATCGGGCAAGTGCTGTAGTAGTGCTGTAGTAGGAATGCATCTATAAAAGACGGTTTACCTCCGCCAGACGGTCTGCGACCGAGAGATGTGTGTACTCCAGTGTTGTGTCGTAGTCCTCATGTCCTGCCAGCTCTTGCAGCATGGCGGGCGATACTTTCAGCGCAGTCAGATTTGTGATATAGGTATGTCGGCAACAGTACGGAGCAAGTTCTTCGGACAGCCCCAAAGCCTGCCGCTTGCCCCGCCAAGCTTCGTAAAACTCGTCACTGCTTGGATAGTATGCCAGTCGTTCACGCCTAGCCGACGTGAGCAGGTCTGCCACAATGGGCACCAGCTTGTCAGGTATGATGATCTTGCGGGCTTTACCTTTGGCAGTCTTGATGCCGCCCGTCAGATAGTGCTCACCCAGATGCACGCTCTCGGTGCTGATGCCTAGCAGCTCACCGGGGCGCATACCCGTGTACAGCATGATAAGCATGTGAGCAGTTATCGGCGCAGATGTGCGCTGATAGTCTGCCCAGAGTGCCGCAACCTCTTCGGCGGTGAAAATGCGCCGTTCGGTGGACTTCTGCGGCGGCAGTTTGATGTACTGAGCCTTGTTCTTGTCCACATAGTCATCACGGATAGCCAGCTTGTAGAAGTGCGAGAGCAGGTTCTTGATGTCCCTGCAAGTGTAGTATGATGTACCGCAGCCGTCCGAGATGTCTTGCAGCTCAGGCACCGAGAAGCTGTCTATGGTGCGCCATGATATGTCCGACTGGATTTTTCGCCATGCTATGCGGTAGGCAGTCTGTTTGGACTTGCTCAGCTCGGGCATGTGCGAACGCTCAAAGAGCTCCCACAGCTCGGAGAGCGTAGGCATCTTCTGCGCAGCAGGTGCGTTCCTCAGCGTCTCGATGTACTGTATAGCCTCTTTCTTCGTGCGGAAACCGCATTTCTGTTTGACTTTGCGCTTCCGCTTGCCGTCCTGCATATAGTACCCCATCGTGATCTGCACTGCCCATGTCCCCGAAGGGCGCTTGTAGACGCTCCCCTGCCCGTTGCCCCGCTTTTTAGTGCCATGCTTTGGCAGCTCCTGCTTGGTACCGCACAAGTTGCAGTAGATGGAGTTTTCGGGTATCTCCTGCCCGCATTTTCGACACAACATACAGATCACCTCCCACAGCCCCGCAGAAGGTTTCTGCGGGGCGTTTGCTATATCTCCCCGGGGAGATCACTTATCGTTTCTGCGTTCCAGTTCAATTCTCAGTTGGTCCAGGCTTCTGTGGATACCTTTGAGCGTTTCGAGTTCTTCTGCGGTTTTCTTATGCAATTCGCCTATTTTAGTATTGATCTGTAATATCGAGAAAATGACCACGATCTGGATAACACCCATA
>CAMNMO010000231.1 GCA_946544695.1 uncultured Ruminococcus sp.
TGCTTGCTTGCTTGCTTGCTTGCTTGCTTGAGTATAGCACCTGAACATAGCCATGTCAACCCCTTTCGAGAGATTAATTGTAAATTTTCGGTGAATAAAGCCCTACAACCTTTTACAATATTTTACCATATAGCAGTGGAAAAGTCAATAGAATTTGCGTGAATGCAGCGATTTTTTTTTAGTGACATATTTTTGCCTTATTTTTTCTCTTTCGGGGGTGATATAATGGTAATAACTACCATTTCTGTTATTGGAGCTCTGTGACTTCCGTACATATTAATTGAGAACATAGCTTTTTGCATATATTTTGATGGTATTAGTCCTGTTTTATTCGTCAAAGCCGCACCGTCATTACCACTGAAATATATGCTTGTCACTTGATAAGGCTCTCCAATGTTTCAAACAATACATTGTTGTCTATCGGCTTGCTGAGGTGTGCATTCATTCCTGCTTGCAGACTTCTTTGAACGTCCTCATCAAAGGCGTTGGCAGTCATAGCGATTATGGGGATAGTTTTTGCATCTGCTCTGTCAAGCGCTCTTATTCTTGCCGTAGCCTCAAGACCGTCCATTTCGGGCATTCTTACGTCCATAAGCACAGCATCATAGTGTCCCACTTCACTTGCGGAGAATTTTTCGAGTGCTGTCTTGCCATTCTCAGCATGATCGACATTGATCCCACGCATTGAAAGTACCATTTTAACGATCTCTGCGTTTATGGGAACGTCTTCGGCAAGCAGTATGTTTTTTCCATTAAGATCTGCCTTGTGACCCGTATCCCTTACGGCATTGTTTTTCCTTTTATAAGCAGACCTGAATTCTTCAATAACATTATCTGCAAACAGCGGCTTTGCAATAAAACTGTCTATACCTGCGCTCTGTGCTTTATCAAGCACATCGTCCCACTTATATGCAGTGATGATTATGATAGCGGTTTCGTGACCGACGATCTTACGTATCTCTCTTGCAGTTTCAACTCCGTCCATTTCAGGCATTTTCAGGTCTATGAGCAGCAGATCGTATGGTCGATGTCTTGCTTGTCTCAGCTTTACAAGTTTGATAGCTTCCTTGCCCGAAAGAACTGTCTCGCAGGCGATACCCGCTTTGCCAAGCACCAGTTGTGAGTGTTCACAGGCGACAGGATCATCGTCTGCGACAAGAACACTCAGCTTGGTAAGGTTTATATCCGTATCCTCTGTGTCGCTTTCGGAATGTGCGGAGTCCATGAGTGTGACCGTGACGGTAAATGTCGTACCCTTGCCCTTTTCACTCTGCACCTCGATGTTGCCGTTCATCATCTCGACTATGTTTTTAGTGATGGCCATTCCAAGTCCCGAGCTGCCGTATTTGTTGGTAGCGGAGCTGTCCTCCTGGCTGAAGGTGTCGAATAGCTTGGGCAGATATTCGGGGCTCATGCCTATACCTGTATCGGATATTGTAAAGAGCAGGGCAGATCTGTTGTCAAAATGTGCAGTTCTTTCGGCAGTAAGCTCCACGCTTCCGCCCACGGGGGTGAACTTGACAGCATTGCCGAGAATGTTTATAAGCACCTGACGCAGCTTCATATTGTCACCGATATAATGGGAATCCACCGAGCCGATAACACGGCAGTTATAGTTAAGCCCCTTATCCGAACACTGAGCGCTGAAAATGGTGTTTATCTGCTCCAGCAGCTTAGAGAAGGAGAAGTCCTCGTTTTTGAGTACCATTCTGCCCGATTCGATCCTCGACATATCAAGAATGTCGTTGATAATGCTTAATAGGTGGTTTGCCGAGCTTCCGATCTTTTCAAGATGATCTCTTGTTTTATCAGAAAGCTCAGGATCGTTGAGTGCTATATTGTTGAGCCCGATGATGGCGTTCATGGGAGTTCTTATCTCATGGCTCATGCTTGAGAGGAACGAGGTCTTTGCCTTGCTTGCCTGCTCTGCGGCGGCAAGTGCATCGCTGAGTGCCTGGCTCTGCGCCATAGATTCTCTCATTTCGCTGTCTATATCTGTAAAGCCTACACCAACAGCGTGGACAATGTGATCGTTTCTGTCCTCGGCGTGACGAACTCCTGCCATACGCAGCATTTCATAGGCTTCCTCACCGTTCTTTCCGACGGTGAGATAACGAAAAGCAATGATAAGCTCCTTTTCAAGGTGCTTGCGGATATTGTCGGGTGCTATAAACTGCAAAAAGCCCTCACGGTAGCTGTCGGCAACGACCTCGTTTGCATAACGGGTGAATGCTTCAATGTAGGAAAAACGGTCGCCGACCTGAGGTCCATCCTCGGGCTTTACCTCCGAACGGTAGCAGATACATTCGTCCGAATCGAGGTCAACGTAATAAACGCTTTTGTAATCCGATGCAAGGGCGGTTATCATGTGATCCTGCCTTGTGCGCAGCTTCTCTTGCTCCAGCAGCTCATTTTGCAGCTGTAATCTTTGTTCAAGCTCCTCCTGCTTGACCACCGATGTTTCTTTTTCAATGGCAAGCTCGGCATTCTTCTTGCTTTGCAGGAATATGAATAAGAACATAGCAAGCAGCACGAGTGCAGTCAAAAATGTCTGAACAAGGCTTCGTGCGATTATCCCCTGTGACACCGAACTTACATTTTCGCTTATAACGCTTTCACGGATAAGATATGTCAACATCCAGTCGGTGCCGTCTATCGGAGTATATGACAGTGTTTCCTTCACATCGTTATATGTAAACGAAACGACTCCTGCTTTTCCTTTCTCAAAATCAGAACGCAGATCATCGGCAGTTGCATTATCGTCAAAATCAGCTTTTTCCACAGCTTTGAGCAGATTGTCCTCACTTGCAAGACCTCCGAGCACCATATCTGTAAGAGCAGTGCCGTTCTTTGTGTAGATGTTGCAGAA
Source organism: uncultured Ruminococcus sp. (assembly GCA_946544695.1). Lineage (GTDB taxonomy): Bacteria > Bacillota > Clostridia > Oscillospirales > Ruminococcaceae > Hominimerdicola. Next base: position 2,870 of record CAMNMO010000231.1, read on the forward strand.
GGTAGTATCATTGTTATCCGACTGTAGAGAAACTCCTTTCAGCATGGTGTTCATATCGATCTCCATAAAGCAGACGTTCAGCGTTTGTCCATTAAGGGGCAGTCTTTCCACAGGCACAGCGATGATAACGCTTTTGCTGCCGTGACCATTGTCCTTTACGGATATTTCAGGTTCGCTGATATCATTGTAGTCAAAGCTGTACTGCTCTATATCGTCCAGAGTGCCGTCTGCGGTATAGATAAGTCCGTTTGTGTCCACGAAGGCGAATTTTTCAAGGGTATAGAGCTTTTTCATACGCTGCTGATACACTTGCAGATGCTCTATATCGCTGAGATCATCTTTTGTCAGCAGGCTGACCGCAGTCTGCATATTCCCGATATTTCGACTCAATTCAGAAGCGACTACCTGCTCACGTCTGCCTGCAAGCTCGTCAAGATACAGCTTGCTTACAGAGCTTACTGCCTTTTCGGTATCCTGCTGCGCTTTTTTTCCCGACCAGTATGTGCCGAGTATGAGTATGGCAGCTATCAGCAGGCTTCCGATAACGGTCGCATACAGACTTGTTTTATTTTTTATCATCTTCATATCAATAGCCCCTGTTAACGTATCTTGGCGTTTATGATACTTCACAAATGCTTGCCGACACGCTTATACTGTAGATCGATAAGCTCGCTCTATAAACTGCACAATGTTTCAAACTGCAATTTTGCATCTGCCAGAAGCGCTGAGTAATCGGTGTCCATCCTGCTGCGCAGAAGCTCCGTCATCTCGCTTACAGGCTTTGTAAGCGGGGTGAGCGACAGATTAGCGTACATACCTTTCAGCGCATGAGCAGTCTCAAATGCTGCATCAAGATCGCCGTTTCCGATCTGCTGTTCAAGCAGCGACAGTCTGTTGTCAGCAAGTGCCTTCCCGATAAGTCCGATATAGAAATCTTCTTTATCCATACACCTTGCCAGCCCCTCGTCCACGTCAGCACCGTATTCTCTCAGTTTCTCGATCGTAAGCATTGTTTGCCTCCTTCAGTTCCTTTTTTATCAGCCCCTCAAACTCTTCGGGAGGCAGCGGCTTTGAGAAATAATAGCCCTGTATGATGTCGCAGCCAAGCTTTTTCAGCAGTTCCATTTGTTCCATTGTTTCAACGCCCTCAGCGATAACGGGGACTTCAAGAAGTCTTGCAATATCGATCATGATACCGACAAGTCGTGCGTTTTTGGGATTTTCGCAGATACCTCTGATAAACTTCATATCCAGTTTCAAAGCGTCTATCGGAAGAGTGGTCAGCATATTCAGTGATGAGTAACCGCTGCCGAAATCGTCCATTTCTATTTTAAAGCCGAGTTTGCGTAGCTTATTTACTGTTTCAATGATCTGATCGGAGTCGTCGGTATAGGCAGATTCTGTGATCTCGAGCAACAGCTTCGTGTTCTCCAGACCGTTGTGTTTGATGATCTCTTCAAGAATGCCGACCAAATGCGAATTGAACACATCTACTCTTGATACATTGACCGACACGGGGATATCTATCCCGTATTTGTCCCTCCATTGCTTTATCTGTGCGGCTGCTTCATTCCATACGAATCTGTCGAGCTTTTGTATAAGTCCGTTCTCCTCAAAAAGCGAGATGAACTGCCCGGGGCTGACCATACCGAGTTCGGGGTGAAACCACCGTATAAGGGCTTCTGCGCTCGAAAGCTGCGGTCTGTCACCTCTTATGGAATATTTTGGCTGATAATAGACTTTGAACTGTCTTTCAGACAGTGCTTTGTCCATGTCATTGATGAGCCTTTCGGCGTACAGCTCTTTATTGTGCTGTTCATCGTTATAAAAGTCAAAGCAGGATGTATAGCTGTTTCTGAGCTTCTGACAAGCAAGTCTGGCACAGTCGAAACGATGTTCCATACACTTTTCACTGCCGTCATCTGAAAATACACCAAATCGCAAGCTGATATTGCTGTCGTTTATGCGCTCGTCTATCATTTTGATGTACATCGGCAGCTTGTCCTGAATGTCATCGCTGTGCGGAAGATAGATACAAAACTGATCGTTGTCACGGCGGCAGGCAAGTCCGCCGTTTTCACTAACAAGTTCATGAAGGCTTTCACCGATCGTTTTCAGTACAAGATCGCCGTAGCTCCTGCCGTACAACTCATTTACCACATGAAAGCGGTTTATATCCACCACTACTGCATCCATCGGCATATTGTTATTCAGTTCGTCAAGCCTTTTGCCGTATTGAAAGAAAAATTCCTTATGAAACAGTCCTGTCA
>CAMNMO010000232.1 GCA_946544695.1 uncultured Ruminococcus sp.
CCTGCGGTACTTGCCGATGGGGTCAACACGGTCGTCCACGCATATCTCGACCCAGCCTATACCGCCAGACCTTAGCATATCGCTGTAATCCGAATCTGCGGGCAGGTCCATTGCGCCGATGGTCGTGCTGCCACGCCCGAACAGCACTATAACAGGCTCGTCGCCGCCGTAAATGCTCTTTACCAGCTCCCTTATCTCCTCAGCCGCCCGATCTTCGTACTTTACGCAGATAAGGTCATCTGCAAAATCCTTGCCGTCACCGCTGAACACCTGTATCTTCTTGTCGGGAAGTTCATCGCAGCTTACGAGGATATTGACATACTCGCTGTGCCTGCCGAACACATCGCCCGAACCAAGTGCCGTGTTGTCGCCTGCATATTCAAAGTCATAGCCGTACTTCTTTTTCATGGCTTTCAGCGCACTGTTGATGTGACCTTTGCTGTTGTAGCCGTCACCCGTAAGTCCGCAGCCCGAAAGCAGCAGCGCCAGTGCAAGGGGTATCATCAGCGCCAGCGTCAAGACAGCTGCCGCCCCGCCTGTCAGCAGGTCGGAAAGCTTGTTTTCTTTTTTTGCCATTTCTTGTCTCCTTGCAAAAACTTTATTCGGCTGTATTTTCGTGGGTGTCTGTTTCCTGCACACCTATATCCGCCTTGATATCAGCCAGTATGCTTTCAGCCGTTCTGTGTACATGTTCTTCGGCTATCAGTTCATCAGCCTTTTTCATAAGTTCAGTGCGGCTGTCGTCGGGCACTTCGGGTGCGTCAGTTTCTTCTGCGCCGCCCAGCCTGCCCGTGCGGTGGAAGTATATCCCGCCCGCCGCCAGGAACAGCAGCGGTGACACTACGGTTATCACCCTGCCTGCCGCCGACCAGAACACGATCCCCATCAGCATCAGTATCAGCGTCACCGTTATATCGAACTCTATCATGCAGAAATATGTGCGCAGCGCCGTCACAGCGGGCACCTTGTCTCCCTGTTCGTCCTTGTCGAACAGGTCTATCTCGCCCGCACGGAATACCAGCATGTTGCAGACAAGTCCTGCCAGCACGGTAAGCACCAGATTTGTGGTGACCGTACTGCGGCTGACAGTCCCCCGATCAAACAGCAGCAGGAAGATGTCGCCTGCCGCACAGAATATCAGTCCCGCACCGCCCAGCAGGCACAGACCCAGCTGCAGCGGTGTCAGCGGGAGTTTTATCTTACTCACCGAACATTTCCCTGGAAAGCTTTCCAAGCATTTCGCAGCCTGCTACCAGCTTTTCGTCTGTGGGTGTTGAGAAGTTCAGTCTGAAAGAAGTGGTGTGGTCGGTCTCGTTTATCATGAATGCGTTTCCGGGAACGACAGCCACCTTGAACTCCTTTACAGCCCTTGTGCAGAATGCGCTCATATCGCAGTCATCGGGCAGTGTGCACCAGATGAACAGTCCGCCTTCGGGTCTTGTGAACTTTATCTTTGAAGAGAAGTTCTTCTCTATCTGCTCGATCATCAGGCTGCACTTGTGGCGGTAGATAGCCCTCAGCTTTTCAAGATGCGCAGGCATGTCGCACTGTGTCATGAACTTGTAAGCCAGCAGCTGTGCCCAGATGTTTGTGTGCACATCGTCCACCTGCTTGCAGATGACCATTTTGTTCACTATCTCCTTGGGCGCAGAGATATAGCCCACTCTTATTCCGGGAGCCAGCACCTTTGAGAATGTCCTTGAATAAGCCACGATGCCGTCCTTGTCCATAGACTTTATGGAAGGAACGTGCTCGCCTGTGAAGCGCAGGTCGCCGTAGGGGTTGTCCTCCAGGATTATCGCACCGTACTTCTTTGCCAGCTCGTAAGCGCCCCTGCGCTTTTCGAGCGAAGTGGTCAGACCTGTGGGGTTCTGGAAATTGCAGATGAGGTATATCAGCTTTACCTTGCCTGTTTTGAGGACTTCTTCCAGCTCATCAAGGTCGATGCCGTCATCTTTGAGGGTTATGCCTCTCAGGTCAACATTGTAGGACTTGAATGCATTGAGCGAACCGATGAAGCTGGGTGCCTCGCAGCACAGTATGTCACCCGGATCACAGAGTACCTTAGCCATCATGGCATTAGCCTGCTGTGCGCCGCTTACGATTATCAGTTCGTCACGGTCGGGCACGAATTCGCCTTTCTTTTCCAGCTCCTTTTTCAGCAGGTCACGCAGGGGAGTGTAGCCCTCGCTTATGCTGTACTGCAAAGCAAGTATGGGATCCTCCTCGAAGATCTCCTTTGAGATGCGGGTTATCTCCTCAACGGGGAAAGCTTCGGGGGCGGGGTTGCCTGCTGCCAGTGAGATAACGCCGGGTTCGCAAGTGAACTTGAGTATCTCTCTTATGGCAGATGCCTTGATATGCGATACTTTTTCTGAAAATCTGTAATCCATTTGTAAAGACCTCTTTCATAGAAATTATCCGCCGCCTGACAGCAGCGGTACATATACAGTACTATTATAACACATCTGCCGCTCAGTTTCAAGTGCAGACGGTACAAAAAGGTCAGATTTTTTTGTCGGTTCGTATTTGATTATAACATTACAACAATTAAACAAATTTTATAAATAATATTGCAAAAAATTCAATAAATTCGCCCCGAATGCTATTGCAAAAGTGAATATGTTGTGCTATAATAACCAATAGACAAAGGGTTGGGAAATCTCACTAAAATTAACTGATTTTATGGAAGGGTTTAACAACTTACATGTCACCGAATCTCCCTTCGGCTATTTTATCAGACTACCTGATTCCATTCAAATTACCACGAAACATCGGCGCAGTCGGGGCTTCCTGACGGCGCCGTTGTTTTTAAACGGGCTGTATTCGGCACGGAAATCAATTTTGACAAAACACAGCTGTATTTTTGTGTATTCGGCGCACGGACTTGGAACTGACAGAAAGCTGTGCTGTAATAAATATAGTGAATTTTTCGTGAACATGACACGCCGCAAAAACGGTGACGTACCGATGCTTGGAACGGATAGCATCTGCCCGCTGAAAGGCTGTTTAGTCGGTGTGTCAGCGGTATGACCACATAAAAAAATAACAGCAAGGCGTCCGCATACCGCACGCTTTGCTGCTTTTTGTCATTATCAGAATTTTCCGCCCGAGCCGCCGTGACTGCTGCCCGAATGGCTTGTGTGGGTCGATGAACCGCCGCCGCTGCTCTTTTCGGCAGGGGGGATATATTCACGCTGCACGTTCCTGTACAGGAAATTATCACGGCTGTCCGTCACCTTAAAGCTGTTGCGGCGGATATAGTCATCAGCGCCGTGCTGCATGCTGACACTTGTCAGCTGCCCCTTGACCGCCTGTGCATAGATAAGACCTATCAGTCCGCCGCCGCCCAGTGCAATGAGTATCCATATAGGTGCAAGCTTGCCCTTTACCTTGTGGTTAGTGTCGTAGGGCGTGCCCTTTTCCCATTCCTTGATGTATTGCTCGCTCAGGTCTGCATACTCGTCAAAAGCGTCATAATACTTGTCTGCTTTCAGTTCGGGAAGTATCTGATCCCACATGTAGTCCTGACCGTAGTCGGTGTATATCTCTATACCCTCGCCGCTGGTGGATATCCATCGGTCACGTTCTTCCATAGAAAGCAGCAGAACGAAGCCGTCCTCTGAAAAACCGTTGTAGTCATAGTAATCATCAGCGAATTCCATCGGCGTCCTGTCACCGAGAGAATATGTGGTCACCACAGCGACATCAATGCCGTGCTCACTGCTTATCCTTTCAAGCTTATCCAGCAGCTTTTCCTCCTCCGAATCGGAAAGGATATCCGCATCGTCCATAAGCAGCGGCTTTTGTCTTTCATCGGGCTTTGTGTTGGCGGTGTAATACTCGTTGGGAATGAGTTCACCCTCAGCAAACGCCGTAACAGCGCCGCCGAGCAGCATAACAGATGCAGCCAGCGCCGCAAATATCTTCTTCATCACGAGTACCCCCTTTATCTGGCGAATATCCATGCCAGCACGTATATCAGCACAGCCGACACAGCACCTACCGCCATCAGGCTTTTCCAGTAAAGGCTCTTGTCGCAGGGCAGGTTGCCCACGAATTTGCCTGTCTGCCCGTTCATGCCGAACAGGTAAGTCTGACCGTTCCAGCTTGTGGTCAGCACCCACACGGGGTACAGCGCATACTTGGCTTTAGCGTTGTGAAGTCTCAGGTTGTCGCCCTCTTTGGCGACCCCTGTGTAGCCCTTCACGGTATTGCGGAAGGCACTGTCTATGCTTTCCTTTGCACGCACATTTGCTCTTGATACCGAATCGTCCGACTTCACATCGTACTTGTCTGCCAGATAGCCCGCCAGGTAAGCGGTCTGGAAGGGCACAGCATCTTTGAAATCAAAGGGACCCACAGACTCCATAAGGTCATCGGGCATCTTGCTGGAACCGTCAACAGGTATATTGTCGAACCCTATCTGACCCTCACGGTACACCGAGAAATAATCGGTCTCGGTCACACGGTAATTGCCCTCGTGATGGGTGTGCACCCTTGTGCACTTGTATCTCACGCCGCCCTCTGCGTCCGCATCGAACAGCCAGAACGGCACATAAACGCCCTTGACTTCATCAAGGTGGTTCTGGTCCTTGAATACCTTCGGCAGGAACTTTTTGCCGACAAGGTGCTTTTTCAGACCCTCGACTGCGGCGTTCTTGTCCACTTTGAAGGGTATGATGTAATCGGGCTTGAGGTCGCCACGAAACTGCCCTGTCATTACAACGGGATTGTCGCAGTAAGGGCACTTGGTCGCCGCCATATTCTCATCGCCCACTATCTCACCGCCGCAGGACTGACATGAATATACACGCAGGTGTTCTGTCTCGCCCTCCTGCCATTCCGAGGCTTCGGGGTTCCAGTCAAGCTGGTCATTTCCGTCGGTGCTGAGGTCCTGGTCATAAGCCAGCAGTGCCTCCATCTCGAACTCGGTGTCGCAGTAGGGACACTTCATCTTCTGCACCTGACTGTTGAATTCTATCGCACCCGCACAGCACGGGCATTTATATTCTTGTACTGCCATCTGCTCATTGCTCCTGTTTCACAAAATGTCCTACAGGGTAAGAATGCAGTCACATATATTAAAC
>CAMNMO010000233.1 GCA_946544695.1 uncultured Ruminococcus sp.
AAAATATGGTGTTGAGTGTATTCTCCCCCGCCGTACGGCGGGGGGAATACGCAAAATACAGCTTTGTTTTGTCAAAATTGATTTCCGTGCTGAAAATTCACGGAAATCGATTTTACATAATACAAAGGTCGGTACAGGCAAACAAAAAATGCCCCCGCTGTACGGAAGCATTTTTTTGTCATCACGCTGACGATTCACAATAAAAAGAGTAATAAGTCTGACATTAAATAACATTGACCCGTTATTCGCTCGTTATACAGGCTGTTTCGGACTGAACATATCTTATAACTATATCAGGTATAACCCTCTCCTTACAGCATACCTCTCTTTTCCTTCAATTCCAGGATCCTCAGCACGCTTTCATCAATGCGGGCTTCTGTCAGGGTGCCGTCTGAAACTGCGTCTTCAATGCCTTTTACAGCGGCTGAAAGGTCTGCGGGCATAAGCAGTATATCGTCGCCTGCCTGAACGCATTTTACTGCCAGTTCTCCGCTTTCATAATAATTTGCAACAGCGCCCATTGCCAGCGCATCGGTAATTACAACGCCGTCAAAGCCAAGCTTGCCTCGCAGTTCGCCTTTTATCATGGTAGGTGATATGGTGGCGGGCAGGTTATCTATATTTGTCATGGTTATATGACCCACCATGACCATGTCGGCACCTGCATCTATACCGCTTTCAAATGCAAGGTACTCCTGTGATCCAAGTTCTTCGATGGTCTTGTAGGAACATGCCATACCCAGATGTGAATCGGTAGCTGTGTCGCCGTGCCCAGGGAAATGTTTCAGCGTGCATGCCACTCCGCCCTCGTTGAAGCCCTCAACTGCTGCAACCACCAGTTCGGCAGTCTCGCTGAAATCTGTGCTGTAAGCACGCTCACCTATAACGGTGTTTTCAGGGTTAGACCATGTATCTGCAACAGGTGCAAAATCCAGATTGAAACCAAGTTTGGAAATATCCTCAGCTATGGTCTTGGCGTTGGACTTTGCAGTCTCGGTGCCTGCCTCCCTGTAATTGTACATGTTTTCAAATGAAGTTGTTCCCAGTTTCTCGGCGCACCTTGCGACTGTGCCGCCTTCCTCGTCCACCGAGATGAACAGCGGTGCATCAGAATACCTGCTGTTGAACTCCTGTACATCAAAGATCAGATCCTCGGTCTGGCTGACACTTTCAAGGTTAGATGCAAAGAAGATAAGTCCGCCCACAGGTTCTTGCTGAAGGGCATCTTCGATCTTTCCGTCAGCCTTTGTCACAACATCTGCGCCTGTAAGGGATTCGGGGGCAACTATGAACATCTGGCAGACCTTTTCATGCAGGGACATTCCATCAAGTATCTTCTGTGCCTTCGATCTTGTTTCGATGACATCGCCGTCAAGTGTGCGCAAGCCTTTGACACAGGCTGCAAGCAGAGACACATCAGTGACGTTCACAGCGCCGTCGTCATTTATATCAGCCGCAGCTGACGAAGCGTCATCAAGGGGCTTTGTGCCCTTTACATGCGCAGCTGCCTTTGATACATCTGTGACGTTTACCATTCCGTCACCGTTCAGGTCGCCCTTTGCAGTCACGCCTTCCGAACAAACGCTGAGATCCATCGAAGCCGCCATTACCGCAGCTGCCAGAAACGACGCTATTCTTTTGTACATCGATCATTTCTCCCCGTCTTATGGTTTTTAGTTTTTTTAAAATCAGAGTAAACCTCTGTCTTTTTTCAGTTTAAGTATCCTTGCCACACTTTCATTTATCCTGTCCTCTGTTATGTCTCCGCTTTTGACTGCGTTTTCAACACCGCTGACAGCAGCTGAAAGGTCTGTGGGCATAAGCAGTATATCTCCGCCTGCCTTGATGACCTGCACAGCTATCTCATCGCTGCTGTAATAGTTGGCAAGTGCGCCCATTGCAAGGGAATCTGTGACGATAAGTCCGTCAAAGCCCAGCTTGTTTCTCAGTTCATCGGTGATGATAGTGTGTGAAAGTGATGCGGGCTTGTTGTCCACATTGACCATTGTGATATGACCCACCATGACCATATCCGCACCTGCTTCTATACCGCTTTCAAACGCAAGGTACTCCTCTTTTTCAAGTTCGTCGATAGTTTTGTAGGAACATGCCATGCCGACGTGAGAATCCTCAGCAGTATCGCCATGCCCAGGGAAATGCTTGACTGTGCACATAACGCCGCCGTCACGGAAGCCCTTTACGGCAGAAGCCACCAACTCAGCTGTCTCCTCAAAATCATCACTGTAAGCACGGGTGCCTATAACCGTGTTATCGGGATTCGACCATGTATCCGCAACAGGTGCGAAATCCAGATTGAACCCAAGTTCAGATATATCCTGTGCGATGGTGTAGGCGTTGCTGTAAGCCGTATCCTTGCCCTCGGAACGATAGTTATACATGGGATCAAAGTCAGTGGTGCCCAGTTTTTCAGCACACCTTGCCACGATGCCGCCTTCTTCATCGACCGCAATGAAAAGGGGGATATCCGACACCTCTGAATTGCTTGACTGTGTGGCAGTTATCATATCTGTGGTCTGTTCGGGAGTTTCAAGATTCTGGGCAAAGTAGATAAGTCCGCCGACAGGATACTGCGTAAGGCTGTCAAGGGTGGCAGCACCCGACTGTGTGACAAGGTCATAGCCTGTCAGACTTTCAGGTGTTACGATGAACATCTGGCACACCTTTTCATGCAGGGACATTGAAGCGATAAGGTCGTTTATGCCGCTGTCATCACTTACCGCTGCCGATGCAGGCTTAGCATCACCGCCATCGGTATTTTTATCATCCTTGCTTTCCTCAGCGGGTGCAGCAGTTTCAGCGGTGCTCTCCTGCGGCTGCACATCATCGGTCTCGGGCACTCCCGCATTTTCAGCTGCATCATCGGACTTCTCCTCTGCTGCAGGTCTTGCGGCGGGTTTCACATTGCCGTTCACTTCTGCTGCATTATCAGTTTCAACGGGACGGTTTTTGAAATACCCATGCAGCGCAGCAGCGCTTGCCGCACCTGTTATCACCAGCAGCACCAGCAGCGTCAGCAAAGTTTTGCGTCCGGCAGCTGCCTTCTTCTTTTTTGACATTTTATACACTCCATTCAGATATCATCAAATTCTGACGGCAGACATACAAACAGCCTTCTGCTTTATAAGCCTCCCTTATGACCAGTATACCACCTAATTTCTGTCATGTCAACAAAAAAGACCCGCAAAGGCGGGTCTTGAGATCATATTTTTATGCGCATCCTGACTGTCTCCGAGATGGACACGGCTGCTGCAAGTTTAAGCATATCCCAAAGGATAAATGGAATGACACATAATTGGAGTGCCTTGAACATGCTGATGTCCCCCGACTGGCGGGTATAGACCATGACGAACCATACAGTGCCGAAAAGATAACACAGGGCAAGCCCGAACAGCATCGCTGTGACCCTGACAACTATATGTTCACCCAAAAGACGTTCTGCCAGCCAGTAAACACCTGACAGCACCAGAAAGCCCAATATATAGCCGCCCGTGGATCCGAACAGCACGCCTATGCCGCCCTTGAAGCCTGCAAAAACAGGCAGCCCCACTGCGCCAAGCAGGATATACACCAGCACAGCGAAGGTACCACGCTTGCCGCCAAGCATGCCCAGCGCACAGAACACAGCAAATGTCTGCAAGGTGAAGGGCACTGCGGTGGGCACAGATATCCAGGAACATACTGCGATGACAACTGCGAACATGGCTGTGAACGCCATATCCCGGGTCGTCATGAATTTATTTTTATTAACATTACTCTCATTCACAATGTAAACCTCCATCCTTAACTTGGTTTACATTATAACACATCGCAGTCAAATTGTCAACCAGCAATTGTAAGCTTTTATACAATTCCTATCAGAAAAATTCCATTTTACCAGGACTTTCCTGCCCCTGGACAGTAGGAATTCGGTTTAAGCGCACGGAGTTCAACGTAGCAGCCGCACACAGCGCACATTCCGTCAGCAAGCTGTTCGCACTGCTGACAGAAAGCAAGCCTGCGCTGATACTCCTCCTCATCTACACGCTTATCCTCGGGGACAGCAGCGATGTATTCAAGCAGCTTTTCTGTATAGGCATCACGGTCAAGTTCGGCTATAAGGCATTTTTTACAAACTATCTTCATTCACAAAACTCCGTTTTAAGACTTTGCATTATCGGGCAACGCAATGTTTATTAGTATACTGTTCCTCTGCAAGCTGCTTGTCATTTCTCTTTCTGCCGGACTTTATATACCTTATGGTGTAAATGGCAAGCGGCACCGAAAGCGGTATCGTCAGCACAAGATACAGGATAACCACCCCCGAAGCATCTATACTAAAAAACGGACCGCTGCCCGAAGAAAGCATTTCAGCGTTCAAGGCTATCAATATGAGGGCAAGCAGGTATATCCGCAGGATAAAGCAGCACAGCTTATATCGCAGTTTCGTGCCTACCAGTCCCGAATGCCTTGCAGCAAACTCACCTATCCTGCAAGCCGTTTTTCTCCTGAAACGGAAGAGATATTCATAAATACCTGCCAGCGTTATCAGGGTAAGCCTCAGCAGCTGACGAAAGCTGAAAAGGTACTCCGGTAGGTAAGTTATTCTGCCACCCTTCTTTAACTCATTTGCCCAGAGTATATCACGCACGACCTGCACCAATGATATCACCTGCACGATGCCGCCAAGCACAAGTATCACCTTTGCCATAACAGCACCACGATCTTCGTAATAGCTTTTTTGAGACATATCATCGCCCCCTTATTATCCCACAGTATAGCACATTGTCACAGGCAATGCAATACGTTTCACAAAAATAACCAAATACCATCACAAATCAAGCCGCAATGCACAGCTGCCCGAAGATCAGAGGATAAAAAAATGTAGTCGGCACTAGGTGAAGAAGACCGACTACATACCAACTACATAAAAGCACTGTGAGCAACTCTCACGGCTTCCAGTGCTTAAAGTATAGCACAGATCTTAAGATCTGTCAAGTAAAAAGACCGCCCAGATGGACGGTCTTTCTTCGTATAGTCGAGGTGACGTGATTTGAACACGCGACTTCTACGTCCCGAACGTAGCGCTCTAC
>CAMNMO010000234.1 GCA_946544695.1 uncultured Ruminococcus sp.
CCTGCGGTGCTTCCTCTGACTGCGGCGGGGGCGTTTCCTCTGCGGGTATCACACCCTTCATCACCACCAGCGCCCCGATGATGTGCCTGCACACCGCCCTTGACGGACAGCTGCAAGTGCTCTTTTCAAGGGGCAGCACAAGTTTTACCGTCTCGCCGCCAAAGCTGACGGTGATGCTGTCATCGCCTTCGGTAAATTCGGCGGACGCTCCGTCAGCGTCCTTGCAGGCACGCTTGTATGTGCCCTTGTTTGCCAGACCCGTCAGCGTTCCCTCATCGGCGGCAGCTATTTTCTGTCTTAATTTTTGTACAGTTTCTGTCATCTGAACGCCCCCTAGCCGAATATCCCGCCGATATGGTCTGCAAGCTGCTCGGGGGTCATCGCCCCGACGAATGCGCCCATGTCAGCCAGCTGCTGTCCCATCGACCTGTCAAACGCCGCATTTGCGCTCTCATCAAGTGCCGTGAGAAAGCTCATCTTTGCACCGCTCGTTATGATGTTCCTTGTGATGTTGAGCATCTTTCTCGGGTCATCGCCTTCATAGAGGTCTGTAACACATATCACAACGGTCTGCGAGGGCGTATTTATCAGGCTCTCGCAGTATGCCAGTGCCTTGCCTATACAGGTGCCGCCGCCCAGCTGCACGCTCATAAGCACCTGCGCAGGTTCCCCTGCATGGGCACTCAGGTCTACCACGTTGGTATCGAATATGACCAGCTTGACCTCAGCAAAGGGCAGGTTCGATATTATCTGCGCCATCACCGCACTGTATATCACCGAGCCTGCCATCGAACCGCTTTCATCAATGGCGATGATGACCCGTTTGTTGTTGTACCGCTTGATACGGTTTGAAAAATATATCTCCTTGAGCATCAGCTGTCCGCTTTCGGTATCATAATTTTTCAGGTTTCGGCGGACTGTCTTTTTGATGTCAAGATTTCTCGCTGAATGTATGGGGCTGGAAGTATTCCTGTCTATCCTGCCCAGTATCGAACGCCGCACGCTGTTTTCAAGCTTTGAGCGCAGTTCCTCGGCAACGTGTGCCGCTATGCGCTTTGCAGTCTCCAGCACTTCTCCGTGCATCAGGTGGCGCAGCTGGAGTATGCTTTTCAGCAGGTCCATATTGGGTGTCATCTTTTCCAGCACCTGCTTGTCGGTCAGCAGTTCGGTCAGCCCGAATTCGTCCAGCGCATGCTTTTCTATCACCTCAGCTGTCTGCTTCGGGAAAAGCGTTCTCACCTTGTTTATCCACTTTGCGGCGTTCAGCTGTGATTTTCCCAGACCGCCCTTGCGCTGCCCATGTTCGTTCCTGACGTCATCGCCGTCCGAACGGCTGTACAGGTAATCGAGCAGCTGTTCCATGTCCTCAAAGCGCTGTATCTCATTTTCGTCGCCCGAAAACTCCAGCTCTCTGTCCGACTGACTGCCAAGCACCAGCCGCCACCTGTTTACGGATATAACTTTCTGCTCCGCTTCGGTCATTGCCGCTCACCTCCTGCCAGCTGCGCCGTGATAAGGCTGTCCAGCTTTCTGCCGAACCTGAAAAGTCCCTCGTCTATACTGTCTCCCGCCAGGACTTCATCTGCCTTCACGCCGTGAAGTCCTGCCACTGCCTTTGAGATATCCTGCGTCTCGGCGGGCGTGAAATAGGAGAACGCCAGTCTCATCGAGGGCAGTATCTCCATGAAATCCTCCGTATCAAAGCCCACCATCAGCTCGTCTGTCATTTTCAGGAATGAGTCGTCCGCCAGCACGATGTCGCCTGCCGTCCTGAAAAGCCCACGCAGATAGTCAGCGCCAAGCTTGCGTATCTCAGCCGAACCGCTCAGGTAGCTGCGCATTGCGTCCTCAGCATCGCCCCTGCGCTTCGCATCTATCGCATACAAAAGACCCATTGTGCCCCCGTAGACCGCAGGGTGCTTGTCCGCAGCCGCAGCAACGGTCAGCAGTGCGTCCTCAAAGGTATCACGCCATGCTGCGAGCACGCCGCCCGTCAGGCTGAACATCAGCCGCATTATCTCCACCACATCGTCCGCACTGTCATCGGGCGCATTCGCCATCAGCGGCAGCGCAGTTATCAGCCGTGACATGCACATATCCATGTATACCGCAAGAGAGGTGTCCTCAAATTCGTACAGTTCTTGCATATCGTACAGCCTGCCGAAGCAGCGCAGTCCCTGTCCCAGTGAGAACAGGTCGCTGTCAGATGAAACTATACTTCCCAGCAGCGATCTCTGTTCATCGGTCAGCGGTATGCCCATCTCGAAACAGCTGACGGCAGTCTGTGCAGCGTCCTCACAGCGGCGTGTCTGCGTAAAGCTGCGTGCAGCCGCAGCGGTGCAGGCTTCCTCAATGGTAAAGCCGTCGGTGGTGCAGTCGATGAGTGCGGCGTCCACCTGCGGTGTGCGGCGGTATGTCCACTGTTCGTGAACTCTGCTCCTGTCCCTGCCGCTGTGCAGGTCGGGACCCTTGTCAAGCCTTGCAAAGTCCGCCCCCAGATATTTCAGCCTGTGGAAGAACCTGCTGACCTTCAACCCCCTGCCGCCTGTGAACAACGGCAGGTCTATCTCCTGCGGGATAACGCTTGTGTACTTTAATTTGTACTGTTCACACAACTTTTCAAAGTCTGCCACCAGCGGCGGGACATGGCTCTTGTCACCTATATGCCCGATGCCGTCGCCTGTGGCTATGCGCTGCATTATCGCCAGCGGCATGGCGCTGGACAAAGTTTTTTCGCCCTTTATGAAGGCTGACGTTATTCCGTCGGTCAGTTCAGCCAGACCGCACTGACTCACGTTCCTCAGTGCCGCCAGCCCCTTCATTATGCTGTGCGCCGAAGTCACATCTGCTATCGAGATGAGTATGTCCTTAGCAGAACTCGCCTTTGCTGTGGCTATCAGCAGTTCAAGGCAGGCATCGTTGTAAACGCTCGTCACGTCCCCGCCATTTTGCAGACGTTCGGTTATGCCGTCATAGAATGCGGGGCAGCTCATGCCCGATGCATAGCCGTGCAAAGCATCTGCCGCCTGATAGGAATACGCCATCGGGAAACAGCCCTGCAAGTCATCGGGCATCTTGTGCAGCTTCACAGGCTTGATATTGCCGCTGTGCAAAAGCCTTGCAAGCCCTATGCTGTGGAACCCGCCCGTCACAGCAAGCACCCTTTCGCCGCCGTCCAGCGCTTCCTTTATCCTGAGTGCCATCTGCCTTTCACGGGCGTTAGTGCCGTCCGCTTCAAGTTCGTCAGCCTTCTCCTCGCTGCGGGTCAGCACGCAGTAGGTGTGCATGTTTTTGCAGAACTGCGCAGCCGTCAGCCTCAGACCCTCAGTCTCGAAATACTTCTCCCAGAATTCCTCAAAGCTGCGTATGCCAGTTTTCTCGCACAGCCTTTTGTAAAACTGCGACCTTGCCAGCCTGCTGTCATCGGTGTAGCTGTGCTTGTCGGCTTCCTTTCTAAGACCCTTGCTGCCTGCGGTATTTATAAGTATCTCGCAGTATGGCAGGTCTATGAACCTTGCAGGTATCCCACGCCTGCTGCCCTCAGCCATCGCCGCAAACTCGGGCGACGACTTCAGGAACGGGTAGTAGCACTTGTAGTCCTCGCCGTCATCGCTGACCAGCTTTTTCTTGTCCTTGTAGAAATAATATATCGCCGCAGGCAGCGTGGTGCTCTCATCTGTCAGCACGGGGATAAGGTCATTGGCATTCTCGGGACCCTCTATCAGTATGACAGTCGGTGAGAATTCCTCCACCGCCCGCCGCAGCTGATATGCGCAGACAGGGCTGTGATGTCTCACAGGGAACAGCATCAGCCTGCCCTTCGGGTCATATTCAAGCAGCTTTCCCGCTTCGCCCGCTATCTCAGCAAGCCTGCTGTTTCCGAATAAGCCTTCCATACGCCACCAACCTTTTTAGCCCTTGCGTTCACCGCCGTCCTGAAATATGCTTTCAGCTTTTCCAGATCGTCCTTGTTCTCCTTGCATACCGCACCCACCAGGTTCTCGGTCAGCAAGCCCAGGTCGGTCTTTCCGCCGCCGAAATACCAGCTGTGGCTGATGGTCTGGTAGAATACCGACACAGCCTCCGCAGTACTCATGACAGCTGCGGGCTTATCGACGATGGTACCCTCAGCGGTCTTGCCTTCACGCAGTTCATGGTAGGTGACTGCCAGCAGTTCTGCCACATCTGTGTCAACGGGACAGTCTATGTGTCCCGCCTTTGCCATGTCCTCAGCCTCACGTATGATTATCTCCTTTTCAAGATGAACATCGGCTATGGGCATGACAGTCTCAAAATTGAAACGCCTTTTCAAAGCGCCCGACATCTCATTGACGCCCTTGTCACGGGTGTTTGCAGTACCTATTATATTGAATCCGGGCTTTGCCAGCACCAGTCCCTCATCGCCCAGTTCGGGGATATTCAGTATCTGGTCACTCATCACCGAGATAAGGCTGTCCTGGATCTCGGCGGGGGTACGGGTGATCTCCTCAAAGCGGGCAAATATGCCTTTTTCCATGCCCACCAGCAGCGGCGAAGGCACCAGCGCTTCCCTGCACGGACCCTTTGAAAGCAGCAGCGCATAGTTCCAGCTGTACTTTATCATGTCCTCAGTGGTGCCCGCAGTGCCCTGCACCGTGTTGGTGCTGACCCCGCAGCATGCCGCACTCAGCAGTTCACTCAGCATAGTCTTTGCAGTACCCGGTTCGCCTACCAGCATAAGTCCCCTGCTGCCTGCCAGCGTGATTATG
The DNA here is from genome assembly GCA_946544695.1 of uncultured Ruminococcus sp. Taxonomy (GTDB): domain Bacteria; phylum Bacillota; class Clostridia; order Oscillospirales; family Ruminococcaceae; genus Hominimerdicola. Next base: position 4,749 of record CAMNMO010000234.1, read on the forward strand.
CAGCGTTCAACCAGCGCATCGTTGCCGTAGAATTTGCGTGGTATATCCACATCGCCCGCCTTGCCGCCCAGTATGAAGGTGCGCACCGCTTTGGGCGAAAGTCTCCAGTTCTCGGGCTTTTTACCTGTATCCGCAGCCGCCAGTGCAGCCAGCTGATCGGCATACCTGACTTCGACGGGCGGCTTGATATAATTCTGTTCCATTACGGTGACCTCCTTATGTCTTTCACAACTATGACATGATTATAACATATTTATGTATAAAATACAATACTTATTTTGATAACAACGAAATGCAGTCTGTTTTTTTGTACACATAGTAAACAACATACAAAAAGCGG
>CAMNMO010000235.1 GCA_946544695.1 uncultured Ruminococcus sp.
AAAGCCCGAAACTACGCAGTTTCAGGGCTTTTTTATTTTGCTGTTTGAGGTTTTGGGTGTTGTTTGGGTGTTATGGGTAAAAAAACTTGACAAGGGTTTATTTTTTATAACGCTCCTAAAGCCGCTAAATGATTGCATATTTTACAATATCGCTGCCCTTTTCCCTTTTTTATAGAAAAAACTCTTTTTTTACTGCTTTGGAAAACTCTTTTTTTTACTGCTTTGGTAAATTCATTTCTCGTAGTGCTTTTTGCTAACTTTTTGCTATCAGCTTGCTATACTTTTGCAGTACTTTATCAGGCTTTTATATATATCCGCAAAAATAGCAGCGGGCTTATTAAGCATAGCAAAAGAGCAGGCTATAAATGACACTGTCATTACTAAACCCGCTCTATTTTCTAAATAAACTATTGGATTTTGGATACTATTGTTTTCGTAGGGTCATTATACTGCCCGCTGGCGATAGGTAAAGAATCATAGAGTTTTTCCGAAAAATATCTGCTAAAAAGTCGTATTATTTGTCAGACCTCATTTTTGCCATACGTTCACGAAGTTTTTCCCGCTGTTCGTCAGTCAGTTCACGCTTCTCGGGACTTCTGAAAGATATTGCCCTGACAGGCACTCTATAAGACTTAGAACACATTGTACCGTCATCATAAAGCTGTGTATCTGTGCATTCATAACCCAGCTTGTCAAACCTGCGGATATGCTTCTGAACAGAACTGTCAATGATATACGCATCGTCAAGCTCGTTATATATAATTATCGTTTCCCGTTCTGCTCGGGTAAGTTTATCAGACATTGTTATACCTCCGATCATATATCCAAAAGCATTAGTTCTTCTTCTTTGGTGCGCTGATTACAAGTGTCAACTTCTATACGATCTGTGATCTTACTTGCGTGTTTAAGAATGGCATCACAGGCATTTAGCCTTATTTGCGCTGATACCTGTTCATCTGCCGCAATATCGCCCATGATCTTTACAGCACTGAGTAACTGCACTTGCAAAGCTACCCTGACATCTTCGAGTAATAAAGCACGCTGTTGATTAAGCTTTTTCCTGAAAGAGTATTCCTTTAACTTCTTGTAGACAGCACTCTCGCTTATACCCGCCTGAATTGCTGCCTCTCTGATAGTAGGTGCTGAAAGAAGATGTGCTATCAGCTTTTCATCGGTCAAGGCTATTCCCCCCTTTCTGTATGGAAAAATCTGCATTTATCTGCTTTTCAAGCGTTTTCATTTCTCTTTTAAGCCTGTTGCGTTCTAACCTCAGCTTGTCCTTTTCATGTTCAAGATGACGTATCTTTTCTTCATACAGCTCGATTAGCTTTTCAGCAACTTTGTCATCGTTCATATTCATCTGATTTCTGCCTTTCTGTAAATATTAGCTTCTGTCTGATTATGAATAAAAGCCTTTAATGCCTGCTTGTACGAAACCTGCAATTATCTTAATAACAGGTCTCATAAAATCTTAACTCTCTGATCTTGCCACTCATAAAATGACAAATGTTTCTATCACAATTCCTAAAAGGTGTTTCAAAATATGACCTTATAAGCTCGGGATAGCACTCAGCATCAAATAACCCATCTCCATCGATGTTATCAAGCATAGCTATCAACTTCTCAGTCTTAATAGGTGGGTGTTCATGTCCTGTGTAGTATTTGTATAAATCAAAATACATTTCAAATATCAGTTTACAATCCTCAATACTGAAAACACAAACGCTTTTAGAAAAAGCTTTTTTCAACTGCTTATCAAAAAAATCCATAAATACCTCTCTCGGGAAATGTGAGTTTTTTCAAAAACCCTTAACTATAAAAGTGATGAAATAGAAAAAAGTGATGAAATAGAAAAGAAATGTGATGAAACGAAATGAAAGTATACATCTGTATACAGCTGTATACGCTTGAATACAGCTGTATTGAAATTCATTATTCTTTTTTGCGTTCATCTTCCCATCGCTTCTCTATTGCCAAACGCTTTTTCTCACAGTTTTCTCGATATTTTTCAGCTGAGCGGTCAAGTCCTGATTTTAAGCATGAATAAACTAACGCTTGAATCGGTGATAGCTCCTTAGCTTCTTCCTCGTAAAGATAATAGAGAAACGCTGCTTTCATTACAGCTCCGATGTCTTGCTCAGAAAGCTTTATCAGCATTTCTGCATTTTCACGATAAATATTTAAAGCTGGGGGTTTCTTTTCACTCATGCCCCTGCTCCTTCCACTCTCCCAGTAACCGCCTAGCAGGTGCAAGGGCAATACACTGAGCACGCACAGAAGCCTGCACACGTAATACATAATGTTCCAGCTCTTCAATAGTCTGCGGAAAGAACCGCCCCGCATTCGATGAACAAATGACCGTCCCCGCCTTGCGTGCCCTTTCAAGTATCAGCCTTGTTTCTCTGGGCGGCAGACCTGTCAGTGCGGTTATCCTCTGCTGAGTAACAGCGTTTTCTTCCCCTTTGCCGATGATGGAAAGCAGGCGTTCTTCGATTTCGGTCATTCCTGCTCACCTCCATTCAGAAAATCGATAAGGTGGTCAAGATTGATGAGCGCCTTTTTGCCCGCATACACCGCAGGGACTTCCCCTGACTTTACCCAACGCCGCAGGGCATAAACTGGGATATTGAGCTCCGCTGCGCACTCTTTTATTGTCCGCATGCGTGGAAGCGGTCTTGTTATTTCGTTCATAGTTAACCTTTCCGCCAAATGGCTATTGCGCCCCGACCGAAAATGTGATATAATATCGGTGAGGCATTGTCCTAAATGCTTTCAGCAGGTTTAAGCCTGCTATTGCCGTCTGAGTGTTCGCACCACTCAGGCGGTTTTTGTTTTTTCAAGTTCCTTGATGATAGCCTTGATGCGCTTTACTTCTTCATCGTTGAACGGTCTGCGCAGTCTGCGGCTGAAATTGCCGTCATTTACTCCCCAGAGTTCAGCGACCTGCCAGCACTTTAAACCTGCACTCTGGATAAGCTGTTTGACTTCGTTGCCTGTCATTTATCTCACCACCTTTCAAAAAATACTTGACAACAACATTAAAGTGTGCTATTATATAAATGAAACAAGTGTTGATGTTGTTTCTTTTATATAATAATCATATCACTATTCTCAACACAAGTCAACGTTGTTTCAAATAAATAAACGTAGTGAAACAAATTTTCGCTTTGTTTCGATTATTTCAGAGGTGCATCATGAATAAAAAGCAAGATAATTTGGAATATGCCAAAGGCTATGGCAAAAACTATGCCGATCTGCGAAAGAAAGAATACAACCATGTAAAAGACTATACGGTTCGGGAATTAGCAGATGAATTATTTATATCTGCATCAACCATAAGCAAAATTGAAAATGAAAAAGTTTATCCAACGGTCGAGCAGGTAAAGTCTTATAAGAAGTTTTTTCATGTATCGCTTGATTATCTTACAGGCGAAACAAAAGCAAAACAATCAGATATTCAGATGATTTGTGAGTATACAGGACTAAGTGAAAAAGCTATTCATACATTAGTTGAATTCAAAAAATGTCAAGAATTGGATCGCCTATATAACAAAGAATATCATGATAAACGATTTTCTAAGTTTCAATATACGGACACAATCAGTTGTTTATTATGTGATATGCATGATAATCCTGGAACAGTTTTTTCTTTAGCCGCAGCATTAAATTACAATAATGAAGAGCAATTGTATAATGAGGGATCATATACTTCAATAGATAAGTTCTGTGAACTATTTCCCGAAGCCTATCAATGGTCAAAAGATAAACTTGTAATATATACAAATCATGATAATTTCAATTTCATCAAAATAAAACTTGAAAAAATATTTACTAGGACATTACGCAGAATAATTCAGAAAAATAACCCCGCTGATAATGATTTAGATATTTACAACGATGAATATAGAAATATTACTGACATAAACGAAGATCAAAAAATTGATAAATAAAAAACCGCCCCTGCGCTACCAACACAGGAACGGTTCATATAGACCTCACCGCAAGGGCAAAGCCTGCTATCAAAAGCACTTATATTATAGCACATCTGCCCTCTCGGTGTCAATACATCGAAAGGAACGTGATATTATGGCTCAGATCGAAAAGAGAAAAAACGGCTCATATAGGATAAGGGCGTTTTGTGGATACTCCGCAGACGGTAAAAGACAGCTTTCACAAAGCATGACATGGAAGCCGCCCCGTGAGGGCATGACCGATAAGCAGATAGAAAAGGCGCTGAATAAGGCGGCGTTTGAATTTGAGGAACAGTGCCGCAGGGGTCAGACCGTCAATGCAGAGAAGTTTGAGAACTTCTGCGAAACGTGGTTTGAAAACTATGCAAAGCGCACTCTCAAACAATCGGGTATAGATCGCTGCCGCCAGTATTGCCCCCGAGTATATGAACAGCTCGGACATTTACGCCTTGACCGAATAACGCCGTATGAGATAGACAATTTCATCTTGTGGCTCACCAAAGAGAAAGTCAGGAATGACCCCGAGTTTGTTGTGAAGATAGACCTGAAAACCGTTATCAAAAAGCGCAAGCTCACTCAGGCACAGTTTGCAGAGCAGGCGGGTGTAAGCGCCCAGACTGTCAAGCAGGCTTGGGACGGCAAGAATATAATGCAGTCCAGTGCTGAGAAGATCGCAGCCGCTATCGATGAACCATTTCAGAAAGTCTTTGAACGGCAGAAAACAGACAGAAGTCTGACCCCGAAAACTATCAAGAACTATGTATCGTTTATCAGCTCCGTGTTCGACTATGCAGTTAAGATAAAGGCTATCAAAGAGAACCCTTACAAGAATGCAGTTATCCCGAAAATACCGCAGAAAGAACATATCATGTTCACCGTTGAACAGGCAAAACAGTTTCTTGATATTTTAGACCTGCCGGAAACCCCCGTGAAGTATCGTGCATTCTTTCAGCTTGCATTGTTTGGCGGTTTCCGCAGGGGCGAAATACTGGGGCTTGAATGGTCTGACATAGACTTTGAAACAGGCGTTATCCATATCCGCAGGACGGTTCACTATTCAAAAGAGCTGGGTTATTACGATACAGAACCGAAAAGTAAAAGCTCGG
>CAMNMO010000236.1 GCA_946544695.1 uncultured Ruminococcus sp.
CAGTAATACTGATAAGCTTTTGTTGCTTAGGAACAGTATTACTGCTTGTTTCTTCCCGTTATTTTCTTGACGAGAAGAAGAACCTCATGCTGAAGGACGCACGTTCGCTGGCTGCTTTCACGCAGGAGAAGATGCTGCGTGAACCTGACAGCTGGCGTGATGAAGTCAGGGCGGAACTCAAGACCTACTCCATCGGCAGCAATGCCGACTACATGCTTTGCAGCAGCGACGGCTATGTTGTGGCTGCAACAGGCGGCGATGTGGGTGATGTGGACAAGGATCTGCTGGTAAAATTTAAGGGTGACGGCATGTACATTTACGATGACATGGACGGTGCGCTGGACGAGGCATGCCATATCACGGGCGTATCCTTCAAGGCGAACGGTCCCGAGTATTTTGTGCTTGCATATTCTCCCAAATCGGAACAGGACAATTACACCAAGAACATCATGGAGATATTCCTGGTATCAGCCATAGCGGTGCTGCTGGTGGTAATGTTCCTGGTATATTTTGCCACACTAAAACTGACAGCGCCGATCACCGAGGTATCGGAGATCGCAAAAAAGCTTGGCAGCGGCGACTTTTCGGTCACTCTCCCCGAATACACCACAAGGGAGTTCAACCAGCTTTCATCGGCATTCAACGAGATGGCTGCGAACCTGAAAAGCTACGACACCATGCGAAACAGTTTCCTTGCGAACGTATCGCACGAGCTGAGGACACCTATGACTTCCATAGGCGGATTTGTGGACGGCATACTTGACGGCACCATACCCAAGTCTCAGCAGGGGTATTATCTGAGGATAATCTCATCTGAGGTAGGCAGACTGACACGCCTTGTAAAGAGTATGCTGAACCTGGCTAAAATAGAAGCAGGCGAACTGGAACCCAACAAGACCATCTTCCCTGTGACTGAACCCATACTTGATACGCTGCTGACCTTTGAACCCAGGATAGAGGAAAAAAATATCGACATACGTGGGCTGGACGTTCAGCGCATTAACATGTATGCAGATATCGACCTGATACATCAGGTGATGTACAACCTTATCGAGAACGCCATAAAGTTCGTGGACAAGGGCGGATACATCGAATTTTCCTTCGGGGACAGCGATGAACTTACGACGGTATCCATACGCAACAGCGGTGAGGGTCTGGCGGAGGACGAACTTCCGCTTGTGTTCGACAGATTCTACAAGACTGACAAATCCCGTGGCATACATGCACAGGGACTTGGACTGGGTCTTAACATCGCAAGGTCCATCGTGGAGATACACGGCGGCAAGATAATGGTCAAAAGCCTTAAAGGTGAGTACACGGAATTCACGTTCACAATACCTAAGGCTGAAAAGGACGATCAGTAAATACAAAGCGCCTTTCCCGAGATGGGAAGGCGCTTTTTCTTTATGGATCATGGTCATATCTGAACATCAGTATGACCGCCTGCTGTTTAGGGGATAACCACATTATGAATTAAGATACTTCACTGCTGCTGTGGCTGCCACTGCACCGTCTGCGGCTGCGGTGACAAGCTGTCTTACCTGCTTGACACGGTTATCGCCCGCAACGAAAATGCCCTTCGTCTTAGTAAGGCAGTCTTCGCCCGATACGGCATAGCCCTTTTCATCAAGGTCTATGACCGATGCGAAATTCTGGTTTTCGGGGACTCTGCCCACCGCCACGAACAAGCCGCTTACCTCAACGGTCTGCGTGCTGCCGTCCTTTGACTTGACGTTGATGCTTTCCAGCTTCTTGTCGGCATTGAGTGCGGTTATCTCGCAGTTGAGAAGAAATTCCACGTTATCACGGGCTTGCAGGCGTTCATAGTCTGCCTCTGCACCGTGGAACTTATCCAGCCTGTGTATCAGGTAGACCTTCTCTGCGATGTCTGCCAGATACAGTGCGTCCTCAAGGGCTGTTCTTGTTCCGCCTGCGACCGCTACGGTCTTTTTGCGGAAGAATGCGCCGTCACAGGCAGCACAGTAGCTTACTCCCCTGCCCACAAGTTCGTCCTCACGGGCAACACCCAGCTTGCGCTTATCGGAACCTGTTGCGATTATAACAGCGCCGCACTCGTATTCAGCAGAGGGTGTGCTGACCACTTTAGTATCGCCGTTATCCTTTATGGCGATGACCTTTTCAAATCTGAACTCAGCACCCAGTTCCTTAGCCTGTTCGTACATCTTTGTGGCAAAGTCAAAGCCTGAGATATGGGGTTCTGCGGGATAGTTCTCTATCTTATGAGCATTGATTATCTGTCCGCCGTAGCTTGCAGCTTCAAGCAGCAGGGCGGTCTTGTTGGCACGGCGTGCATAGATGGCAGCCGTCATACCTGCGGGACCTGCGCCCACGATGATAATATCATACTTCATGAGATCACCTCAGCAGTTCAAGCACAGCATCCTTAGGTCTGAGACCTATGCTTCTGTTGACCTCGCTGCCGTTTTTGAATACCACAAGGCAGGGTATGGAAGATACACCGTAATCTTCGGCTAGAATATCTTCATCGTCGATATTTATGCTTACCACCTTGACATCGTCACGTTCAGCCGCTATCTCCTCCAGTGTGGGTGCCAGCATGCGGCAGGGACCGCACCAGTCTGCGTTGAAATCTGCCAGCACGGGCTTATCGGACTTCAGTACCTCAGCCTCAAAATTATCTCTTGTTACCTTTATTACTGCCATGATATATCTCTCCTTCTAGTTTGAATTTTCGATGTTTGTCAATATCTTCATTATCAGTTCGCCCAGCTGCCTGCCTTCTTCGGGGGTAAGCCCTATGCAGCACTTCATCTGTTCGGGAACTGACAGCGCCTTATCTTTCAGGGCACTGCCTGTTTCTGTCAGCCCTATATCAAGGCTGCGTTCATCTGTTTCACTGCGGGTGCGGGTGATATACCCCTTTGCTTCCAGCTTTTTCAGCAGAGGTGTCAGTGTGCTGGGGTCAAGCAGCAGCGCTTCGCCCATTTCCCTGACAGAACAATGTTCCTTTTCCCACAGGTACATCATCACCACGTACTGGGTATATGTCAGGTCGAGTTCATCAAGAAACGGTGCATATCTGCGTGTGACCTCTTTGGCGCAGAGGTAAAGCGGGAAACACAGCTGGTTTCTCAGCCTTATGGATTCATACTTATCGCTCATAGATACTTCTTTATATCCTCCTCGATATCTGCGGGGGAACAGGTAGGCGAATATCTGCCGACCACATTGCCCTCACGGTCAACTAAGAACTTGGTGAAGTTCCACTTGATATCATTTTCAGCCTTGCAGCTTTTGCTGAGTTTTTCCACGCTTTTCATGATAGCCTTGTTTTTCAGACCGTCCACCCTTTCTGCGGGACTGTTGGCTTTCAGCCATGTATACAGCGGCGACTCGTTCTCACCGTTGACCTCTATCTTGGCAAGCTGGTCAAACTGTGTTTTATACTTTGCGGTGCAGAACTCATGTATCTCGGCATCATCGCCCGGCGCCTGGCTGCCGAACTGGTTACAGGGGAGATCCAGCACCTCCAGACCCTTGTCATGATAGGTCTCATACAGCTTTTCAAGCCCCTCATACTGGGGTGTGAAACCGCAGCCTGTGGCGGTGTTGACGATCAGCAGCACCTTGCCCTTCAGTTCAGCCATATCCAGCTCGCCTTCTCTTCTCTTTTTCAGCTTGTGTTCGTAAATAGTCATTTGGATATCCTCCTTTATTATTTCTGACGCCCTGCCGCTGTGCGGTCGGGTATAATTTGTGTGCGATTAGTTTTTATACAAATCGTTTGTGTACAAACTAAATATAACACACTTTCTCCCGCTTGTCAATACCGTTTACAATTTATTTACATTTAACTGTAATGGAGCTTCGGGAGATACTATAAATAACATGCGGCATGCACTTGCAGATATCTGCCTGTTTTCAGTATCGCCGCAAATTTGCAGATCCATTCACCCAAGCGTGGATAACTGCGAGGTTTCAGGGCACACTGTATTCAGCGGGAAACGTATCATACCTGCATTTCACGGGCATATTGCGGCGAAACTCTGCTTTCCCACGGAAATCAATTTTGACAAAACAAAGCTGTATTTTTCAACACCATATTTTACAGCCGTAATGTATGTTCAAACCTTTGTATTATGCAAAAATTGATTTCCGTGCTGCTTTCCGTGCCCCACTTGACAAAACAGGTGAAACGTGGTATCATTATACTAGTTAGTCAGGTGTAACTGTACGCTAAAGTTAGTCAAGGCTAACAATTTTATTCAAAAGGAGTTTTCACAATGGATTACTTGGAGATCGAAAAGGTCATAGGCCGTGAGATACTTGACTCACGTGGCAACCCCACCGTTGAAGCTGAGGTAACTCTCGCTGACGGCACTGTTGCAAGAGGTACAGCACCTTCGGGCGCTTCCACAGGCGAATTTGAGGCACTTGAGCTGAGAGACGGCGACAAGGGCAGATATCTGGGCAAGGGTGTTCAGAAGGCTGTTGAGAACATCAACACCACCATCGCAAAGACCATCACAGGCATGGACGCTTCTGACATCTATGCTATCGACAAGGCTATGATAAAGGCTGACGGCACAAAGGATAAGTCCAACCTGGGTGCAAATGCGATACTGGCAGTTTCCATCGCCTGCGCAAGAGCTGCTGCTGCTTCTCTGGATATCCCGCTTTACAGATTCCTGGGCGGCATTCAGGGCACAAAGCTGCCTGTTCCCATGATGAACATACTCAACGGCGGTGCACACGCTGACAGCGCTGTTGACACACAGGAGTTCATGATAATGCCTGTCGGCGCACCTTCCTTCAAGGAAGCACTGAGATGGTGTGCAGAGGTATTCCACAAGCTGAGAGCACTTATCAAGGAGATGGGCGACGTTACCGCTGTTGGTGACGAAGGCGGCTTCGCACCCAACAAGCTCAAGAGCGATGAGGAAGCTATCGAGAAGATACTGGAAGCTATCAAGGCCGCAGGTTTCGAGCCCGGCAAGGACTTCATGATCGCTATGGACGCAGCTTCTTCCGAGTGGAAGAGCGAAAAGGGCAAGGGCTTCTACAAGCAGCC
>CAMNMO010000237.1 GCA_946544695.1 uncultured Ruminococcus sp.
ATTTTACAGCCGTAATGCATGTTCAAACCTTTATATTATGCAAAAATTGATTTCCGTATCAAGTCACAGATAATTATTGACAACTCAGAAAAGTCGTGATATACTTTTATAAAAAGACACAAGGGTCTCAAAAGAAAGAGTAAAGTCAGAACTGCGGGATAACTGCTTTGGGATCCCCGCTGAATAAAAAGAAAGAAATAAAAAGAAAACGGAGAGTGACAGAATGGAGATACTAAAAATGCTTGCAGCACCGCTGATAGGCGCTGTGATAGGCTATTTCACCAATTACATCGCTGTGAAGATGCTTTTCTTCCCGCAGCATGAAGTACGAGTTTTTGGACACGTACTCCCCTTTACCCCAGGTGCGATACCAAAGGGCAAGCCCAGACTTGCAAAGGCTGTCGGCAGGGTCGTGGGGAATAATCTGCTGACTAAGGACGACATAAAAGCCAAGCTGCTTGGCGGCGAGATAGAAAAGCGTGTGACAGATGTGATAACCACAGAGATGCACAACAAGCTGAAAGATGAGATATGCAAGCTGACCCACTGTGAGGAAGAAGTATACGATTCGGGAAGGTCAAAACTCAGCGAGATGCTGAGCAGGCAGATAGTCGATGAATTGTCTGCATCACAGCTGCCCGAGATAGTTGTGGACAAAGCAAACGAATCCATAAAGGAAAAACTCAGCGGTACTATGTTCTCTAAGCTGATATCAGACGAGAAGATACATTCGCTGACCTCGCCGCTGGTCGGCAAGATACGTTCGATGATAGACCGTGACGGCATGGACTGCGTAAAGCCTGTCATCGAAAGCAAGCTGACTGAGGGCGGCGACAAGACAGGTCTTGAACTGCTGGAACTTGTAAAGGTCGATGAAGAAAGGCTAGGCGAACTGATAGGCAAGGTCTACCGCAAAACGGTGGACAAGTATGTGGATAAGCTGTTTGAAAAGCTTGACCTTGCTGCTATGGTCGAAAAGAAGATAAACGACATGGACGTTGATGAGATGGAGCGTCTGGTGCAGTCTGTAATGAAAAAGGAACTCAGCACCATCGTTAATCTTGGTGCGCTGATAGGTTTTGTGCTGGGTCTTTTCAATCTGATAGTCAAATAACTTATGCCGACTCTTTATAAAGAGTCGGCTTTTTTGTACAGATGATGTTTTTATAGGGACTGACATTCCTGCCAATTTCACACGGAAATCAATTTTGACAAAACAAAGCTGTATTTTTGTGTATTCCCCCCGCCGAAGGCGGGGGGAATACACTCAACACCATATTTTACAGCCGTAATGCATGTTCAAACCTTTGTATTATGCAAAAATTGATTTCCGTGCCAATTTCAGGAATGCGGTTGACAAAGGGCGAAAGATGATGTAAAATGTTATAGTAAACGATATATAAGCAAGAAGATCAATGTCGTTTAATAAATGACACAGGATCAAAGATATGATCTGATATTGATATTTATTGTGTAAAACTACGGAGGGAAAACAATGAGAGGTACAAAAACACTTGCATTCCTCACAGCAATGGTGTCCTGCATGACATGTACTGCTGCGGTGCATGCAGATGAAGATGACAAACAACTCACTGCTTCGCTGGGACTGGCAAGCAGCGATCTCAGTGTGCAAAGCTGGGAAAAGGATATCGTTATAGATGAAGGCATCAATTCGGTGACTTTCCTGCCCCCTGATGACAGCAAGGGCGAGACTACTGTCATCAACGGCATAGGCATGCTGGTGATAGATATCAAAGACAGCTATTTTGAGGAGGGCGCCATAACCATCGACAGCATAACTGTTGACGGCAAGGAACTTGAATTTGACGAAAGCGCCATGATATTCGGTGCAAACACGGGCGCTGACAACAGCGATTACAGGATAGAACTGTTTTCATGCTTTGGAAAGACAAAAGATACAAAACCTTTTGACGCCGCTAAGGTCACCGTCAACGAAAATGTTACGGTCACTTTCACGGTAAGCAAACCAAGTCCCGACAAAAGGCTGAAGGCTGTTACGGGCAATGTGGTGGAAGCGGTGAACAGCAAGTCCCCAAAACCACTTACAGATTACAAAGTCGAGATAAGCACGGTGGAGATATTTGACGATGAGGTCACCAGCGATGAGGAGACCACAGCTGAGGAAACTTCCACCGATACTGAGACCACTGAGGCTGAAACTACCGCTGATGAGGACAGCAGCGCTGAGACTCCCACCGACGAGGGATCCACTGCACAGGAAAGCACAGGCGATGAGGAAGTTTTTGAATTCGGTGAACTGATAAGGTCTGTGGACGCTGCATTTGCACCTGCCTGCACTGTTGACGGCGATGTATTCACCGCAAAGCTGAAACGTGGCATATATGACTTCACCATAAGCAAAGAAGGCTACGCTGCAAGGGTCATCAAAGGCGTTACAATTGACACCGACCTTGCACCCGATGCACTCCGTGATATCGACCTGAGGGCTTACGGTGACGTCAACGGCAACGGCGTGCGTAATGTTACGGATATCTCCATCGTGGCGGCTTATGTGAAAAAGGTCAAGAACTTCACTGACGATTATCAGTATTCGGTGGCAGATGTGACCCACGATGATACAGTGAATGTCACCGATATATCGGCAATTGCGGGCGATGTGAAGGGCATCAAAGAAATAATTTGAAAAAAATTTCAAAAAGGGCTTGACAAATCAAGTCTGATGGTGTATAATATACTAGTCGGTTGATGAGAGACTTCTGAAAACTGATGGTAAGCTGATATGGCTCAGGTGGTAGAGCACATCCTTGGTAAGGATGAGGTCCCCGGTTCGAATCCGGGTATCAGCTCTTGCTCCGAATTATTCGGGGCATTATTTTTTGTCAATAGGACATGGCGATATGCCGCAAACTGACGACAAGCTGATATGGCTCAGGTGGTAGAGCACATCCTTGGTAAGGATGAGGTCCCCGGTTCGAATCCGGGTATCAGCTCTTGTTCCGATGTATGTCGGGACTATGATATTTGTTTTGATATTTGCAGGGGGACGAAAGGCGCAAGCCCCAGTTGAGAGGACACACAGTCTGACCCTTTGAACCTGTCGGCTAACACCGTGGTAGGAAGTCAAGTATTATCCATAGGGACTGTCTTCGCCTGCCGTTACGGGGGCGTTTTTTGTTTTCTGCAAAATAGGAAGGAAGTAGAAAAATGAAAAACTCAAAAACGCTGTGGCTGGTCGAGGGTGCCGTAATGGTCGCACTTGCCACTGTTCTCAGTCTCATCAAGGTCTACAAGCTGCCCTGGGGCGGTTCGATAACCCTGCTTTCCATGCTGCCTATATGCATTTACAGCATCAAGCACGGCGTGGCAAAAGGTCTGGCTGTATCTTTCGTATTCGCACTGATACAGATGTTCATGGACCTGGGCGAGGTACTCAGCTGGGGACTTTCTGCGGGCACACTTGTCGCATGCATACTGCTTGACTATCTTGTGGCTTTCACAGTTATCGGTCTTGCGGGAATGTTCCGCACAAAGAAAATGCCCGGCTGGATAGCAGGCACTGTTATAGCACTGCTGCTGAGACTTGCAAGCCATTTCGCCAGCGGCGTGTGGATATGGGAAAGCGCAGGCAAACTGTGGGACGGTTTCGATACCTCCAATACATATCTGTACAGCCTGCTTTACAACGGATCGTACATGGTGCCCGAGATAATATTCTCGGTCATAGGCGCTGTTATACTGTTCTCACTGCCGCAGACCAAGAAGCTTATCGCACCGAGAAACGAAAAGGTCTGAAAATACTGCTTGAAAATCATCGTCTGACATGATATAATATGTCAGACGATTTTTTATACGGAGGTAAGGCTTATGGTTAGAATGGCAGCCGAAAAGGATATCCCGCAGATGATGGAACTGCTGCGTCAGGTGTGCACGGTGCACGCAAAGGGAAGACCCGACCTGTTCGTTGAGGGCGGCACAAAGTATGACGAACAACAGCTGAAAGCCATCATCGCTGACAAGACCACGCCCGTTTTTGCATGGTGCGACGATGACGACATAATGCGGGGCTATGCATTCTGTGTGTTGAAAGGACCGTCAGCTGATACTGCCACCACCGATATACGCTCACTGTACATCGACGATATCTGCGTTGACGAAAGTGCAAGGGGCAGGCATATAGGCAGTCAGCTTTATGAAGCAGTCAAGGCTTATGCAAAAGAGATGGGCTGCTACAATATCACCCTTAACGTATGGGAGAAAAACCCGACAGCAAGGGCTTTTTACGAAGCTATGGGCATGTCTGTGCAAAAGACCTGCATGGAAGAAATACTGTAAAAGAACAGCAGCAGTCCATTTTCATGGACTGCTGCTGTTTTTATATCACTTCCCTGTTCTTGTGCTTTACCTTGCGGGTGTAAGCCTTGCCGTTCGGGACCACCCTTGTGCATGGGTCAGTCCCCCAGAGATTGCGCCTTTTTGCATCTACTGAGCGGCGCTGCTTTTTACTCATTTTCTCATAAGGTATGAATCTTTCTGCCATAGCTGTCTCCTATCTCATGCGGGTGCGTCCGTGTTCCTCCGCCTCGCCTGCCTTGAAGTTGTATATGGGCTTGATGTTCTCCTCGACAGTGCAGGTATCTCCGATATTATCAACGATATCCTCTAAGCGCTTGTAAGCCATAGGCGATTCGTCCAGTGTTGCAGAGCTTACAGAAGTGCTGTATATGCCCTTCATCTCCTTCTTGAACTCGGTGAGGGTCAGCTGTGCCTTAGCTGCCGAACGGGAAAGTATCCTGCCCGCACCGTGGGGTGCGGAACAGTTCCAGTCCGGATTGCCCTTGCCTGTGCAGATAAGGCTGCCGTCACGCATGTTTATGGGGATAAGCAGCACTTCGCCCGCCTGTGCCGAAACTGCACCCTTACGAAGTATCATTTTATCGGTGTCGATATAGTTGTGAATGGTGGTGAACTGCTCCCTGACGTGCAGGCTCATGCCGTCGATTATCTCGTCCATCATCGCCTGACGGTTGAGCATTGCAAACTGCTGCACTATCTTCATATCG
>CAMNMO010000238.1 GCA_946544695.1 uncultured Ruminococcus sp.
TAACGATATCTCCACTTATATAGTAAACGATATTGGATCTTCGACATAAACTGCTTACAGCCGCCGTCGTCCCGGCTGCTGTGAGCAGGATATGTCAGAAAATCTTTGTCGTTTAATATAATATAGCACAAAGCCCTTTTCCTGTCAACATCACATGCATAGCGACAAAAAGCAAAGCCTGAACTGACCGCAAAGCCGATGCAGGCATGTTATCCTGTCTGACTCTTGACTTTCCTGAAGCCCGCAGGTGACACGCCCCTGTGCCGCCTGAACACCGTGCTGAAATATCCCGCATCACGAAAACCGCAGTTTTCTGCGATCTCAGCCACGCTAAGCATGCTGTCGTTCAGCAGACGTTCAGCCTCGTCCAGCCTTCTGCCCGTGAGAAAATCATTGGGGCGCATGTTCATGGTGCTTTTGAATATCCTGCAAAAATGCTGCGGCGTCACACCTATCAGCTGTGCCAGAAACGCCATCGAGATATCCTCACGATAGTTGTCGTACATGTACTTCAATGCGGGCATAAGCATGGAAAGCTTCCTGCTTCTCGAACGGTCCGCATCTGTGGTGAAAAGCCTGCGCAGCCCCAGCATGTACTGGTATACCAGCCCCGAACAGGTATAGCCGCTGTACAGTATGTCCGTCCGCTGTGAATCCACCATCTTGTCAAAGATCGTCTCCATCTCACCGAAGTCATCTGTGTGCACCACCGCTGCCCCGCCGAAACCCAGCTGCATCAGCACGCTGTCACAACAGCCGTCAAATGACACCCACCGAACGTCCCATCGCTCGGTGACGGGGTAATATTTATGGGGGACATTTTTAGGCAGATACACAAAACAGCCTGCTTTCACCGTTTCGGTACCGCCATCATGTTCCAGCCTGCCCTCACCGTCAGCACAGAACAGCACCTGATGCCACATGTAGCCCTCGGGTCTTTCCACCCTGCCCTGCCAGCCGCTGCCGCCTATGCCCCTCAGCCTGAAAGGCAGTGCCTCAAGCTCGGGATCGTAAGGATAAATGTTCTGTTCAAGCTTCATGTTTTTCACCTCGTTTTTATTATAGACCCCTTTGAGCTGAAAGTCAAGAGATTTTGCATTATTAATTTTAAAATATACCGATTTTGCCTATATATATGCATTAAGCCTTGCAGACTTTAATTTTCTGAACATATAATTTTGCGCAGTTCTTCAAAATTTAATATTGAAAATTTGAACAGAAAGTGCTATCATATTGGCAAGGGTAAAGAACGTAACGCCGCACACTGGACAAGGCGGATTTGACAACAACTTTTTGAGGTGATATAATGAATATCAGGAAAACAGCCTGCATTCTTACAGCTGCATTTATGGCACTTACAGCAGTTTCATGCACAGCGGATAAGCCAAAGGATAACAACAGTTCAGCCGCAGCTGAAAGTTCTGCCGCCGAAAGCGAGGCTGACACCATGCCCGCCGACGAGAACAAAACTGCCGATGCAGCCGCAAAGAAAGAGCGCATATATGACTACATCAAGGAAAACTACGGCACAAATATGCTGAGCTGTCAGCAGGAATCGACCTGGATGGGTTCGCCCGATTATGAGATGGACTACATTGAGGAGACCACAGGCAAGCTGCCTGCCATGCGTGGACTTGACTTCATGAACAACGACTTTGACGGCGTGGTCATGCGTGCAAAAATGTGGGACAGCGAGGGCGGCATAGTAACTATCTGCTGGCATACGGGCGTTGAAAGCAGCGGCTATCAGGAAAGCCTTGACGACACACCCGATTTCGACAGGCTTCTCACAGAAGGCACCGATGAATACAACACCATGATGGAAAGCTGGGACAAGGCGGCAGCTGCCCTTGCACAGCTGCGTGATGCGGGCGTGCCCGTACTCTGGAGACCTTTCCATGAATTTGACGGTCAGTGGTTCTGGTGGGGCAAGGGCGGCAGCGAGAACTTCATAAAGCTGTGGCAGCTGATGCACGACAAATTCACCAACGAATACGGACTTGACAACCTCATCTGGGTGCTGGGCTATTCGGGCGAAGTCAAAGACGGCTGGTATCCCGGGGACGAGTATGTTGACATCATCGGCTCGGACACCTACGACAACAGCACCAATATAAATGCCTGGAACAAGCTGCTGAATGTGGCTGACAAACCTATGGCATTCCATGAATGCGGCAACGTACCGCCTGTCAGCAAATTCGAGCAGGACGGCGATATGTGGGCATGGTTCATGGTATGGCACACCGATTTCATCACAAAAAATGACAAAGCAAATCTGAAAGAGGTCTACAACAGCGACAAGGTCATAACCCTTGATGAGCTGCCCGACTTCGGATAACGGAGGACATTATGAACTGCAAAAAACTCATCACTATCTTACTGGTCATCGCATCTATGACAGCGGCTGCCTGCGGCAATGCTGATACTTCATCGCCCGAAAGCACCGCCGATACCACCACAACTACCACCACCGCAGAAACACAGACAGAGGAAGAAACTCCTGATGAGGAGACCACCCCCGCAGAACAGGAGGTACAGGGCATGGAAAGATACGAGGATATGATAGTTGAACTGCCGCCCGAAGGCTACGACGAAGCAAGGGACGGCGTGGAATACCCCGAGTTTACCAAGTACAGCTACTTCTCACATACAGCCGAGCGTGACACAAACGTGAACGTGCTGCTGCCCGCAGATTATTCCGAGGATAAGGAGTACCCGGTGCTTTACATACTCCACGGATTTTACGACAGCGAGGACTGGATGGCACGGGACCAGGTCGCACTCAGCAGGATACTGACAAATCTTCAGCTTGACGGTGAAGCTGAGGAGATGATAGTGGTGCTGCCCTACATCTTTTGCAGCAAGACCCTTGAATACACCACCGGAATGGACGAGGAGAACTGCCTTGCATACGACAATTTCATAAACGACCTTGAGACCGACCTGATGCCATTCATCGAGGAAAACTTCTCGGTGGCAAAGGGGCGTGAGAACACGGCTATCACAGGCTTTTCAATGGGCGGCAGAGAATCGCTGTTCATCGGCTGCACCCACCCCGAACAGTTCGGCTATATCGCCGCAGTATGCCCCGCCCCAGGACTTGCGCCCGGTCAAATGTCACCCGAGGAACTCAGCTTCCCCGATGACGAAAAGCCTTATGTGCTGCTGATAAGTTCGTCAAATTCAGACGGAGTTGTCACTACTTTCCCAAATAATTACAGGGGCAGCTTCGATTCCAACGGAGAGGTTTTCCTCTCGCATGTCATGGAGAAAACAGGGCACGATGCCTCAAGCGTAAAGCCGCATCTCTACAACTACATGCGCATGCTTTTTAAAGACTGACTTCTTCAATTGATCTTTTCCACACATCTGCCCCTGTGACACCTTGCAGGGGCAGAAACGTTACCTTATTTTGCATCGCCGTGCCTTTCCTGCTTTTGTGGGAAGGTGCGGCACCTTTACCGTCGGGAGGTGAACCATGAAACAGATAATGACCATAAGGGTGACCACACTCGAACCGCAGATAGTCAGCGGCAACGATACAAGAGTGGTGATGATACCGTTTTCCGCCGAAGCAAACGGCAGCTATTTCAGCGGCAGGACGGTATACAACGGTGTTGACACACAGTTCATAGCCTCTGACGGCAGCTTTTCGCTTTCTGCAAGATATATGCTTGAAGGCAGGGACCTGAACGGCACGCCATGTCGGCTGTTCATCGAAAACAAAGGTACGTCACTTGAAAAATGCGTTCCCCGCATCATCACCGATGACCCCGAACTCAGATTCCTTGAAACTGCACAGCTGACTTCCTCCATCGAGAACATCAAAGGCGGTGTCATCGTCAGGATATTTGCCGAAGATATCCGCTAGGATACATATTCCCCCGAAGCTGGACATTTCAGTTTCGGGGGAATTTTTCGCCTAGATATTTTACTTTTTTATGTTCAGGTGTTGATTTTTTTGGCTAAAATATAGTATAGTGATCTCTCTATTTATAAACGAATCTGATCTTTTAAAGACGGGAGGTTCAGGATATGAACAAAAGCAAGCTGAGGATACTCGCTTTGTCGCCGACGATGTACGGCATTCAGTCCGACCTCCTGAAGGGTTCGGTCGATACCGAATCAAGGTATTTTTTGCCGAGATCACGGCGTTTCAGGGCAAGTGTTGTTAAAACTTACAAACTTATGTCAGCAAATTCATTCAATATCACAACACCATACAAGCCTGTTTTGTTGCGTATTTGTTGCACTGCGTGTGATATACTGTTATATCATAATGAACTCAGGGGTGACCATTATGAAAACAGATGTTATCCGCATTTACAGCGACAGTCGTTGCAGAGAGGGGCAAGGTCTGCCGCAGAAAAATTCGCAGCATACAACAGCTTTGACAGCAAGGCTGCAAATAACATACGCCTGCTGACAGAAGAACTTGTCGGCATGGCAGGCGGTATCATGGAAGGTTTCAAAGGCGACCTGTGGTTCGGGAGCGAAAAGACCGCTGAGGGCACCCTCTGCCGTATATGCCTTTCCTCTGAAAAACTTGCTGACTGCACTGAGGTAAAGCTTTTCCTTTCGGTGGCAAGCAGCGGCAAAAATGAAAACGCAAAGGGTCTGCCTGGCAGGATAAGGGAAGTTTTCAGGGTAAGCGCACAGTATTCAAAGGACAACGCCGAACTTGACAGTTTCATGAGTTCAAACGACCGTCAGCTTATAGGCGGCAGCCACCATGAACTTTCAGACAGCCTTGCGTCAGAACGTTGGCGGTCTATGATGGCAGAACGCAATTCACGTCCCGCTAAACAGTCAAGCGACCGTGACGAACCCCAAAAGTCAATGATCGGCAGCGTGGCAGACGATGTCAAGGTCCGGCTGAAAAGCGATACCACGCAGCCAGTAATAGAAAAGCTTATAAAATAAAGGCGATACAGACTTTCTTTTCAGCTGAATATATAACACCTATAGTGAAGGCTACACCTCAGGAAGCTTTTTATGCGGAAAAAGAGTCAC